>JAUNPN010000059.1 GCA_030536655.1 bacterium
GAAAAATCTGACTGTGTTCACTGCGTACTATATTTAATCAGTGCTTCCTTAATTGCTTTTGAAAATTATCCTATTATTTCATTATTCCTCTGATAAATTCCGAAAATGTCCATATTTCCAAACTTATGAACCTTCTTACCATCAATAAGGAATTGAACACGATTAATATTATTAAGCTCTGTCAGTGAATTTACAATTGCGTACACAGCAAGCTGAGCCTTTTCACCGCTGTTTTTATCAACAAATGAAGAACTTAGGTTGACAAAACAAATATCCTCTTCCGTATCAACGGAAATAAGCTCGGTTCCTTTATCCACAACAGACTCATATTCCTTCTCTGATGGACCCTTTATCAAACCGCTGACAATATAATATTCAATCGGCTGCTGGTCTGCCACTCTTACAGTGCGGCTTGTTTTATACAGCTTGCCGCTATCTTTTTTTGTGAAGTACAATGAAATTCTGTTTGTTTCGCTCGTATTTAAATCTGTCGAAAGATTTATATCTGATGCGGTTAGATAACCAACGGTCTTTCCGTCCGTTGTCGGTATTTCCTCTCCGCGTACAGTTACCCTTACACTCATAATTCCGTTTATACTGCACAATGATTTGACTATTGAATATACCGCCTGCATATTTTTAGCAGAGTTATCATTAAGAAACTCGCTGCTTAAATCAACGCTTATTCTCCCATTCTCATTAATCATGTGCAGGAGCTTCGTATCTCGGCTGATAAGCCTTTTATGCTTCTTATCCTCAGGTCCGTTCATAAGCTGAATAATCACATTTTCCGGCAGACGGTTCGCATCGCTGTACTTTATTTCTCTTATTTCTGCTTCAATTGAGGTTTCAGCTTCATTCATAAAATACAGCTCGCAGCTTGTTTTCAGCATACCCATATCACGTGTTATAAGAATTATAGTTACTACGGCAATAAGTATAACTGCCGCAAATCCGCACGCACTCATTATAAGCTGCCGTCTTTTCATGACTGTACCTCCTCCGAACGCAACGGAAGCTTCACCATAAATATGCTTCCTTCTCCATCCTTTACGGAATCGACCGCTATATTTCCTCCGTGAGCAGCAACCGCCTCTTTTGCAATTGCAAGTCCCAGACCTGTTCCGCCAGTGTCGCGTGCTCTGGAGTCATCCAACCGGTAGAAACGTTCAAATATATGCTCTCTCTCATCTACGGGTATTCCTGCGCCGTTATCCTCAAATGTGACTATAATATTCTCTGTATCGCAGTCAACTCCTACATGAAGATGTCCGCCCTCCGGAGAATACTTTATCGCATTATCTGCTATATTATAGAACGCCTCAAACATTTTATCATAATCCAGCATAACCGGCGGATAGCTTTCGTATCGGTAATCCGTATATATCCGTATATCCTTCTTATTTGCAACCGGCATAAGATTTCTTATAATTTTTTCTATCATTGGCTTTACATCAACCGGCTCAAGCGTTATTTTGCCTTCATCCAGCCTTGAAAGAGTTAGAAGCTTTTCAACAAGCCTCGAAAGCCTGTCAACCTCGGTGGATATATCGGAAATAAACTCCTTCTGCATCTGAGGATCATCTATCTCCTCGCAGGTATCGCAAATCAGTTTTATCCCGGTCATCGGTGTTTTCAGCTCATGCGATACATCCGATACAAACTTCCGTCGCCTATCCTCAATCAATTCCAACTCCTGTGCCATATAATTTATGGCTTCACCCATCTCGGCGATGTCATTCTGACCGCTTACCTTAACGCGTGCCTTAAAATCCCCCTTAGAAATTTTCCTTGCCGCTTCACGAATCTCCGCCATAGGAGCAGTGATAATCGTGCTTATCCCAAAACTTACCATTCCGATTATAATCGCAATCATAACCGAAAATATAGCAAGACTTGCTCTCGCAGAATTAATTGTATTATCAATTTTATCAACGGATGATGCAAGATACACTCCCCCGACAGTCTGACCGTCAATCGTGACAGGAACCGCCACTGAAAGCATTTTACTCTCAGCCTCGCTGTCATTTATCACTACGGCTTGTTCTCCATCAAGCGATTTTTTCAGTACATCGCGTATGAATACCTTGCCGCTCATTTCGGAACCCCGGCTTGTATCATAAAGAACCCGGTATGAATTATCAACAACAATTCCTCTTATCCTTGTACCCGAAAGGCTGTTCTGAACTGACGACGCAAACTGTTCTGTTGAAATTTCAGGATCCGTGTTCCAAACCTCACTCACCGTCTGTGCTATTATATTAGCCTTTGCAAGAACTCCCGCCTTTTCCGACGAATACAGGCTCTTATTAAGCATACTAACTGTACAGACTGTAAGCATTAAAAGTGATGCAGCTATTATTACGATATATGTTGTTACCATAATAAACCGCGTTGAACCTGCAAACCTTTTCAATGCCCCGGTAATCTCACCCTTTTTTATAATAATAACCAACTCCCCACTTTGTTATAATATACTTCGGGTTTGCCGGGTCTTCTTCAATTTTTTCACGCAGTCTTCTGATATGAACGTCAACCTTGCGAACCTCTCTGTGATTTTCAAAATTCCATGCTATATCCAGAAGATTTTCTCTTGTATAAATTCTGCCCGGATTTTTAAGAAACAGTTCAAGAAGCTCAAATTCCTTGCCGGTAAGCTCAACCTTCTCATTTCTTACAGTCACAACCCTCAGATTATAGTCAAGAACTATATCACCTGAAATAATAACCTTCTTTTTATCACCCTTTTCTTCAGGATTCACACGCCTTAATATTGCCTTGATACGTGCCTTCACCTCTCGTATATTAAACGGTTTTGTTATATAATCGTCCGCTCCGTATTCCAATCCCAGTATTTTATCTATATCCTCACCCTTGGCAGTAAGCATTATAATCGGTACATTTGAAAAGCTTCTGATGTTCCGGCAAACAGTAAAACCATCAATTTTCGGAAGCATCAAATCAAGAAGTATCAAATCTATACTTCTGTCATGTGCCAGCTTCAGAGCCTCTTCACCGTCAAATGCCGTTTCGACATCGTACCCTTCCTGCTCCAGATTAAATTTCAAACCCTTAACTATTATTTTTTCATCCTCTACAATCAATATTTTCATAATTTCTAATTGTATGCTCCTTTTTGTAAACGTATATCTTTATTTTATCTTTATTTATACTCAAAGTCAAGAGGTAAAGTAAATAATTTTAATGAAAATTATTTACTAAATTCATTACAAGTTATAATTACAAAAAATTCTTATGTAACATAAATTTAACAAAAAAATCATTGACTAAAAATGCAAAATAGTATAATATATAATATATGGATGTGCAGTCTGCACTTTATGAAAGGATGTAAAAGATGGCTAATATTAAACCATTTAAAGGATATATATACAATACTGACAAGGTGGGTGACCGCGGAAATGTTATTTCGCCTCCATACTATAATCTCCCTCATGATGTAAAAAAAGAGTTATATGATATGAGTGAGTTTAATTCGGTGCGCCTTTTTTCAGGAATGGAATATGATACTGACGGAGAACACGAAAACCGCTTTACCCGCGCCGGTACTTATTTAAAGAACTGGATTGATAACGATATTCTTATTCGTTCAAAAGAGCCTGCTATTTATATGTATGAAGAAACAATAGAAGTACGCGGTACTCAATATCAGAACAGAACCTTTGTATGCCTTTTGGAGCTTGCCGAGCTTTCCGAAGGAATCGTCACTCCGTGTGAAGAAATAAGAACAGTGTCAATGCAGGACAGATATGACTTCCTTACGCATACAAATGCCGATCTTTCGATGATAAGCTGTCTCTATATGGAACGTGAAAAGGATTTATTAAACCTCATGAATAACCTTGCGGAAAGTACGCCGAACAGCGAATTTGACGCATATGACGGAATTCATCACAGAATATGGAAGATTACAGACCCGGAGAAAATAGAATATATTTCCGAACGTTTTAAAGATACTCACCTATATATTACGGACGGTCAGACACGATATGAAACGTGTCTTAAATACCGCAACTATATGAGAGCGAATAATCCGGATCATACAGGCAATGAGCCGTATAATTATACAATGGTATCGCTGATAAATTCACGCTCTGACGGAATTGTTATTATGCCGGTTCACCGTGCAATTAAGCTTCCCAGAGGATTTAAGGAGGACTTTTTTGTTGCGGGCGTTCAGGATCATTTCAAAATCGAAAAGATTATTGTGGACTCTCAGGATGAAAGCCTTACAAATACAATGAAAAAACAAATTGCAACAAAGAGAAATGACATTAACCGTTTTGCGATTTATGCCGGCGGTGAATATTTCTATAGGCTTACGCTTTTTGATAAGGATTTTATAAAGAAAAATCTTCTTCCGGAAATGTCAAAGGCATATTGCGCGCTTGATCTCGTCATAGTGAATAAGCTCATTATTGAAGACTTGTTCCGCATCAAGGATGAAGATTACTGGGATAGAGTTAAATATACACGAAGCACAGATGAATGTATGCAGGATATTAAAAATGGCGATCGCGATGTTATGATTGTTCTTAATCCTGTTAAGACTGAGCAGATTAAGAATGTTACTGCTGCCGGCGAAATCCTCCCCCGCTGTTCAATCAGTGTGTTCCCGAAGCCTTCGGTCGGCGTCCTCATTAATGTAAAGGATGAATAAATAATAGTAAGGATGATTATATGACTATGAAGGATTCTGATTTAATTGTAAATGAGATTTTGGAAAGCTACAAAGCACACGACCTTACACGCCGTATTGATCCAAAAGCTACAATTAACAGAGATAAGGTAATAGAAATAATTGAAACAATGCGGCGTATACTTTTTCCGGGATTTTTTGCTGAAAATAAAGCAAAAAGCGAGTATTTGCCGTACATAGTCGGAGAAAGGGTTGAATTTGTTCACTATCATTTACGGAAACAGATAAACAATGCTCTGAGCAGTAATCCGGAATGCGGATGCCCTGAATGCTCATGTATGGAGCTTGCCGAGGAAATTACTCAGCTTTTCCTAAAAAAGGTTCCGGAAATAAGGGAGTATCTTTACACGGATGTAATTGCGGCATATAATGGTGACCCTGCCGCGTACAGCACCGATGAGATTATCTTTTCTTATCCGGGTTTGTTCGCAATAACGGTTTACCGCATGGCACACGAGCTGTTCCTTTTGAAGGTTCCGATGATTCCGAGAATCATGACCGAATATGCGCATAGTCTTACGGGTATTGATATTCATCCCGGTGCTTCAATCGGAAAATATTTCTTTATTGATCACGGTACCGGAATTGTTATCGGTGAAACTACAGTCATCGGCAGCAATGTCAAAATCTATCAGGGTGTGACGCTCGGCGCTCTTTCTACAAGAAAAGGTCAGCAGCTCAAAGGAGTCAAACGTCATCCTACGCTTGGGAACTATGTTACCATTTATTCGGGAACAAGCGTTCTTGGCGGTGAAACGGTCATTGGTGACGGTGCAACGATCGGCGGTAATGCGTTTATTGTGGAATCCATTCCTGCCGGAACAAAGGTTAGTGTAAAAAACCCGGAGCTTCAATTCTCCGAAGGAAACAATAAGGAACTTAATCAGAACAAAAACTGGTGAATAGAAGTGTGAGCAGGGCTGTACAATATTATAGCCCTGCTCATACTTTTATATTAAAATAAATTATTATGCTATAACTCCGCCGCCTACTACCGTTTCTCCGTCATAAAGTACTACCGCCTGACCGCTTGTTATAGCTCTCTGCGGTTCGTCAAACTCAACATGAATTTTATCATCACCTGTCTGCCACACCGTTGCCGGCTGAGCGTCTTGGCTGTAACGCACCTTCGCGCTTACTCGTATCGGCATTCCTATTCTGTCGCAGGCTATGAGGTTGATTTCCTCCGCGTCCAATTCTTTGGAAAATAAATCCGAGTTATCTCCCAGTATCACAGTATTATTTTCCGGACAAAGACTGCATACATACATGGGTTTCGGCAATGCAAGTCCCAGTCCTTTTCTCTGCCCTATTGTATATTTGATAAGTCCGTTATGTTCTCCGAGAACATTTCCCTCCATATCAACAAAGCTTCCGTTTGGGTATTTTTTTCCGCTGTATTGCCTTATAAATGAAGCATAATCTCCGTCCGGAACAAAACATATATCCTGGCTGTCACGCTTACGGGCATTTATAAAACCATGTTCCTCTGCGATATTTCGAACTTCATCCTTTGTCAAGCTGCCTATCGGAAGAATTGTATGCCTGAGCTGATCTTGAGTGAGCGCATACAAAACATAGCTTTGGTCTTTTTTATGATCCAGTCCCTTTTTCAGAAGCATTCTCCCGTTTTCTTCGGTTATGCGTGCATAATGACCTGTTACGACATAATCATATTCAAGCTGCGCCGCACGCTCTAAAAGCTTTTTGAACTTTATATGCTTGTTGCATTCTATACATGGATTCGGTGTTCTGCACTTTTCATATGCTTCTATAAATCTATCTATAACTTCTCTTTGAAAGTCCTCTTTGAAGTTAAAGGTATAATGCTTCATACCCAGCCTTGCAGCCACACTCTGTGCATCCTCAACATCATCAAGCGAACAGCAAGTTTTTGCTCCCTCCGGTTCTTTATCTTCCCCGTCAAACAGACGCAGCGTCACGCCTATCGCATCAAAACCTTGTTCTTTCATAAGATAAGCGGCAACTGAGCTATCTACTCCGCCGCTCATCGCTATCATTGCTTTATTATTCATAAAATTTATGAAAGAATTTCATCTGCAAGCGCATTAAGCTGAGCTTCTGAAGCTTCATTCAATGCAGACTTAATAGTTACCTTGTTTTCACACAAGGTTATGTTCTTCATTCCCTCAAAATACGATGTCATAAGCTTACCCGCCATCGGTGCCCATGTACCGTTTTCGACAAAGCCTACCTTGCGCTTCTGATATGCTTTTGACTTAAGATGCAGGAGAAAATCCTCCATTACCGGGAATAAGCCTCCATCATATGTTGCAGAGCATACAACAAGCTTATCATAACGGAATGCATCTTCAATAACCTCAGCCATATCATCCCTTGATAAATCAGCAACCACTACTTTCTTTGCTCCCTTTTCATTGAGCAGTTCTGCAAGCTTCTCCGCGGCTTTTGCAGTATTTCCGTGAATAGACGCATACGCTACAAGAACGCCTTCATCCTCCGGCTCATATGAACTCCATGTATTGTACTTATCAACATAATAGCTGAGATTTTCCTTTAAAATCGGACCATGCAGCGGACATATTGTCTGAATATCGCATCCGGCTGTCTTCTTTAAAAGTGCCTGAACCTGAGCTCCGTACTTGCCTACAATATTAAAGTAGTATCGTCTTGCTTCACATGCCCAGTCCTCATCGGTATCCAATGTTCCGAACTTTCCGAAGGCATCAGCTGAGAACAGAATCTTTTCAGATGATTCATATGCCACCATAACCTCCGGCCAGTGTACCATCGGAGCCATCACAAACATTAGCGTGTGAATGCCAAGCTCCAAGGTATCCCCTTCCTTAACTGTCACCTTGTTTGCTATATCCTCGTTAAAAAACTGCTTATAGTACTGGAATGTTTTTGCATTACCAACCACCTTTATATTCGGATATTTATCAATAATTGCTTTCAAGCAGCCTGAATGATCCGGCTCCATATGAGAAATTACAATATAATCAAGATTTTTACCGTTCAGGGTCTTTTCAACCTTTTCAAGCCATTCATCCTTTACTCTCATATCAACTGTATCCATAAGACAAGTCTTTTCATCATCTATGATATATGAATTGTACGAAACACCGTTCGGCACAATATACTGACTCTCGAATAAGTCTATAGTCTTATCATCACAGCCTACATATTTAATTGAATTTGAAATTGTTACTTCACTCATTATTTATATTCCTCCAAATTATTAATTTTCTATAAGTTCATATTCTCTGCTTCCGAAACCAAGCTCTGCCGCCGCTTCAATTGTATGAATGCCATGCCTTGATTCAACACGTTCAAGAAAATGCGGCTTGCCCGGATCCTCCGATGCATATACAATATCCATACATGCCTGATCAATTGCAACAGGATCCATTGAAACAAGAACTCCAATGTCCTGCATACACGGATCCTCCGCGACAGAACAGCAGTCACAATCCACAGAAATATTTGCCATAACATTCACATAGACAATTTTCTTTCTAAAATAGTTTACAACCGATGACGCCGCATCAGCCATTGACTCAAGAAAAGCATCTTGCTCCGTATTCCAGAAATCAGAAACATCACCCGCACCATGAATATAGCCCTTACCGTATGACGAGGCAATACCTATCGAAAGCTGCTTGATTGCACCGCCGTAGCCACCCATCGGATGTCCTTTGAAATGCGAAAGCACAATCATTGAATCATAATTCACAAGATTCTTTCCGACATAGTTCTTCTTGATTCTCTTTCCGTTAGGAATATCAAGAACCATATCAGGACCTTCTCCGTCCATTAAGTCTACATCAAAGTATTGTGTCCATCCATGCTTCTTTAAGGTGTCACGATGCTTTTCCGTAGTATTGCGAGAACCTGCATAAGCGGTGTTGCATTCAACAACTCTGCCTCCCGTCATGTCAATGACAGGTTTCCAAAATTCAGGTCTAATAAAGTTCTGATTTCCTAATTCTCCGGAATGAAGCTTTACAGCAACCCTACCTTCAAGCTTTACCCCCAGTTTATTATACAATTCAATAATTTTTTCGGGAGTAATCTCTTTTGAAAAATATACCTTTGCCGACATATTATCCTCCTATTTATAAATACCTTTATCTATCAAGCTTTTCCGCAATATTTTAAACTGATTTTTCGTCAGATTATTCCAAAAATTCGATGCATACCGGCGTATGCCGAGGATTTTTGGGGCAATATTGCCGAAAATCAGCAAGCAAAATGTGCTTAATTTACGGACAGGCTCTTAGTTATTTTTTCATTTAGTTCATAGCCTTTTACATTTCCTTTATTATATCATAAGTGCAAAGTCGCTAATCGACTTTACTTCACACCGATACAATAATCACAGTTCTGAATTCCAAAAGGATTTCTTCCTTAGCGGTAATTATTATATCACAAAAACCTTGAAAAATCAAGTATTTAAGCCGAATTTTCACAGCAATTAAGAAGATTGTCATAAACTTGTCATAATCCATGAAATTTCCGTGTAATCGGATAAATAATTATTGACAAACATGGAAATTTAGGTTATAATAAATGTAACAATATTTTTTGCGAAAGAGGGTACTATTATGGGTAAAACATACAAGTTTTTAGCCTTTGATTTCGGCGCGTCATCAGGCAGAGCAATGCTTGCAACATTTGACGGCGAGAAAATTACATTGGAGGAGAAGCACCGCTTTTCGAATGATCCGGTTAATATAAACGGAAATCTGCATTGGGATGTGCTGAGATTATTCTTTGAGATTAAACAGGGTATTTTAAAGTGCGCAAATTCCGGCGACCGCGATATTGACTGTATCGGTATTGACACGTGGGCGGTTGACTACGGTTTGTTGGATAAGGACGATAAGCTCCTCGGTAATCCGTATCACTATCGTGACACAAGAACAGAGGGAATGTATGACGAGGCATTTAAGCTTGTTTCAAAAGAGGAAATTTTCAAAGAAACGGGTATTGCTTTTAATTGGTTTAATACACTGTATCAGCTTCTTTCAGCTAAGCTGTCAGGAGATGTTACTCTTAAAAATGCAAAGACACTTCTTATGATGCCGGATTTGTTTAATTTCTTCCTTACAGGTGTTAAAAAGACGGAGTATACAAATGCGTCAACAACTCAGTTTTATAACAGCGAAAAATATGAGTGGTCATATGAGCTTTTAAATAAAATGGGTATACCGACCGATATTCTAACAGAGGTTATTCATCCGGGGGAAATTGTCGGTACAATTAAGCCTGATCTGGCAGAGGAACTTGGCATTGCTGAAATTCCTGTTGTTTCTGTTGCGTCACATGACACAGGTTCGGCAGTTGCTTCCGTTCCGGTAGTTGATCAGAAGGACTTTATTTACATAAGTTCAGGTACATGGTCACTCATGGGTGTTGAGCTTGATAAGCCGCAGATTACAGATGCTGCAATGAAGTATAACTTCACAAACGAGGGTGGTGTAAATAAGACAATACGCTTCCTGAAGAATATTATGGGTTTATGGTTGATTCAGGAATCAAGAAGACAGTGGGACAGAGAAGGCGAGCTTCTTTCATTCGATGAGCTTGAGAGGCAGGCAAGAGCAGCAGAACCGTTTGCGAGTCTTATCGACCCGGATTATCCGGCATTTCAGACACCGGGCAACATGCCGAAGCGAATCAAGGAATACTGTGCAAGAACCGGTCAAAGGGTTCCAGAAACAAAGGGCGAAGTTATCAGATGTATCGCGCAATCGCTTGCTTTTAAGTATCGTCAGGTAGTTGAGGGTATGGAGGAAGTAACCGGCAGCAAGTACAATGTGATTAACATTGTAGGCGGCGGTATTAAGGATAAGATGATTTGCCAGTTTACTGCAAACGCTACAAAGAGAGTCGTAAATGCCGGACCTGTTGAGGCTACTTCGATAGGAAATGTAATTGTTCAGGCTATGGCCATGGGAGCGATTAAGGATATTAATGAAGGACGCAAGGTTGTAAGAAACAGCTTTGACATTGCTGAATATATTCCTGAAGACAATGCGGCATGGGATGCGGCATATGAGCAGTGGAAGGAAATTATTGCAAAATAATTAATATTACAGAGCTGTTATGTTAATTCTAACAGCTCTGTTTGTATGTAAGACAGAGGTAATTATGAAAATAAAGAAGCAAACACTTATACAGTTTATTGCCTATGGAGTATTATTTATTGCAGTAGTTATTACAGGAACATTTCTTGAACGCTATACGAGCGATAAGATACAGGTTGAAACTATTGCTGTTGATGATACAGAAAATGATCCGCTCTACTCTGAAAAGTCATCCGCAGAAGAAGTAATAGATGATAAAATCAATATAAACACAGCATCGGCAGATTTGTTGGATACGCTTGATGGAATAGGCAAAGCAACGGCTCAGAAAATTATTGATTACAGAGAAAAGAACGGACCGTTCGCATCAACGGAGGCAATAATGGACGTCAGTGGAATTGGCGTTAAAAAATACGATACCATTAAGGATAAAATCTGTGTTCAATAATGTATTATTTCTCCGAATCAGTAAATAATATCTATAAATAACTAATTCGGAGGAAAGAATATGAAAAGAATAATTTCATCACTGATTGCTGTACTCATATTTATATGCGGTATCAGTGTACATGCTGAAAATAACAATGCAGGTACGGCAAAGCTTGAAACAGAGGCAAAGGCGTGTATTCTTATTGAAGCATCAACAGGCGAGGTACTTTATGAGGATAACCCCGATGAGCAGCTGCCTATTGCAAGCGTAACAAAGATAATGACAATGCTTCTCATTATGGAGCAGATTGAAGCAGGAACGCTGAGCTTTGACACGATGATTCCGGTAAGCGAAAATGCAATGAGCTACGGCGGCTCAACAATGTTTCTGGAGGCGGGAGAACAGCTTTCCGTGAACGATATGCTGAAAGGTATAGCTGTAGCCTCGGCAAATGATGGATGTGTTGCGATGGCAGAGTATATTGCAGGAGGAGAATCTGCATTTGTAGATATGATGAATAAGCGTGCGTCTGAGCTTGGAATGAAAAATACTCATTTCATGAATACAAACGGACTTGACGAGGATAACCATTATTCAAGCGCAAGGGATGTTTCGATTATGTCAAGGGAACTGATGAAGCACGAGAAGATAACAGAATATACCTCTATATGGACGGACTCTTTAAGGGATGGAAAATTCGAACTTGCAAATACAAATAAGCTTATAAGATTTTATACAGGAGCAAACGGACTTAAAACCGGCTCTACATCAAAGGCATTATGCTGTCTTAGTGCAGCGGCAAAGCGTGATGATATGCAGCTTATCGCAGTTGTACTCGGCGCGCCGACATCGGTAAAAAGATTTGAGTCAGCAAGAAATTTACTTGATTATGGCTTCGCAAACTATGGCATAAAAAAGCTTGCATCTAAAGGAGAAGAGGTTTCAAGGGAGGATATTGCCAAGGGTGATAAGGACAGCTTTTCCGCAGTCATTGACGAGGATATTACAGAGCTTGTGAAAAAGAGCGATAATGCCGAGTGCGAAAAGCAAATTGAAATTGACCGTGATATAACTGCTCCGATTCATGCCGGAGATAGAGTAGGAACAATACGTTTTATGCGCGGAGATACAGAGATAGACTCCGCGGCAATCGTAAGCGCAGAAGATGTTGAAAAAGAGGGAATAAAAGCTATTATGGTGAAGTTTATGCATATGATAATCGGGGGCTGATGACATTTTAATATAATTCTCGTCAAAAGAAAATCTTTGATTTATTGCTATAAAAATTACAGATTAAGTTGGATTGAGGAGGGTGAACGAGGATGCTTCAATGTTTTATTTGCTGCATCCTCGCTTTATATATGTTATTTTTTACATTACTGCTTTCCGGTGGAACCCAAACCGCCGCGGTCTTTGCCTTCCAGCTTGTCCGTTTCGACAAACTCAATCGTAGGCTGATGACGCATAATTCTGAACTGACATATTCTGTCGTTTATATGTATTTCCGTATCACGCACAGCGATAGCAGGAAAATACCAGCAGTCATTGTTGCCGCAGTAGCTTTCATCAACTACCCCCATATGGTTGGCTTGAATGATTCCGAAGTTTTTGTAGGCAGAGCTGCGCGGCACAATGTGAGCCTCATATCCGTTCGGAAGCTGCATTGCTACGCCCAAGCATATCAGCTTAAATTCTCCTTTTTTTAATATGACATCTTCAGCAGCACGGAGGTCAATCCAGTCTGATTTGCCGTCTATATAGCGGAGCTTTTCAATTTTATCCGTGAAATATTTTATAATAATCTTTTCCATTGCGTCTCCTTTTTATTTGCACCATAAAATCTTTGTATCTTTTTCAAGACTCTGCTTTACGTCAATAACATCTTGATTAGAGCTGCCGCGCCAACATAGGTTTGTATCGCGCATTGTTTCTTTGTATTCTCCGTCAACAATAACGTCAACCTTACCTATGTAGAAAAGGTTGCAGATGTCTTCCCATTCGTAGCCGGTATACAGCCATATTGTCTTATCCGGAAAGTCTTTTTTTATCTCATAAATCAAATTTGCAATTTCAGCACGGTTACGTATGTGGAGAGGATCACCGCCGGAAAATGTTATGCCGGATATATAAGGCTTTTTCAGCTCGTTAAACAGCTCCTCCTTGGCAGCGCTGTCAAAGGGGATGCCGCCGTTTATGTCCCATGTGTAGGGATTATGACAGTTTTTACAGTGATGCTCACAGCCGGCGACCCAAAGCACAACTCTTAGTCCGTCACCGTTAAGCATATCATCGGTTGTTATGTTGTGATACCTCATTTACATACTTTTCCTTTCAGCAATTTCAGCCATTTTCGCGGAATTAAGTCTTGTATCGCCCTTGACTCTTGAATACGAAAGATAGCCGTTCATGCGCTCGATCTTTGTAAGATTCTTTGAACCGCATTTCGGGCATACGTCCATTTCAAGCTCCTGGTGTCCGCAGTCATCGCAGTAAGCAAGAGAAAGGTTCACACCTTCATATAAGCCCATATCCATAGCACGGCGCACAAGTGTTCTTATTGCTTCCTTATTATAAGAAACAGGATATTTTACATACTGAATTTTACCGCCGTTCGACAAATTCCAGAAACGGTTTTCAAGATCCTGCTTCTGAATTGGGGTTATGTCAGCCGTTACATGGCAATGGAAGGAGTTTGACACATATGGGCGATCGGATACATTTTCGATAATTCCGTATTTAGAACGGAACTGAGTAATCTGCAAACCGCATAAAGACTCCGCCGGAGTGCCGTAAACCGCATAAAGCCTGCCGTCCTCAAGCTTGAATTTTGTTACCATTTCATTTATATGTTCAAGCGTTTTCAATGCAAATTCTCCGTCCTCAACGAGCGACTTTTTGTTGTACAGCTCCTGCAGTTCATTGAAAGCGGTTATTCCGAAAGAAGCCGTTGCCGACTTTAACAGCGGCTTTATTTTGTCGTGAAGTCCGAGATTTCCGCCGTAGAAGCCGCCTTCGCAATAAGCGAGAGGATTTGTTGAGGCTCTCATTTCGCCGAGATAGTCATAGGTTCTCAAGTGTAGTTTTCGGATCAGCTCAAGATAATAGTCCAGAACCTCGTAGAAATCTGTTGACTCCTGTAATGACTTTGCGTAAATCATCGGCAGATGCAGAGAAACGGCGCCTATATTAAAGCGTCCGACAAACACCGGCTCGTCATTTTCATCGGCAGGTTCCATGCCGCCTCTCTCGTACCAAGGAGACAGAAAAGCACGGCATCCCATAGGTGAAACGATCTTTCCGTATTTTTTATACATTGACGGAACATAACCTTCGCCCGTAAGGCTGAGCCAATCCGGATACATCGCAGAAGCAGAACATTCAATTCCCGCTTCAAAAACGTCTTCAAGCTCACCGCCCTTGCCGTGAAGCGCTTCGTCATACAGGAACACAATTTTCGGAAAGAGTACCGGTCTTGCGCAGCCCTTTTTGCCCTGTCCGTTTTTCCTTACTTTTAACATCGAAAGAGAAGCGAGCTTTGCAAAGCGGCCTGTTCCGGTGCCGGTAGTAACCGTTATGAACGGATAATCGCCTCTGCTTGATGAAACGGAGTTAAATTTGTATTCCCAGCCTTGGAAGCCCTGTTCAAAATCACGCTTGAGGTCCTTTAATGCAATTTCTTCAGCCATTTTTAAGTCAATTCCATAGGAAGTATATTTTTCTATATATTTTTCGTAGGACTTTTCCGCGTAAGGTTCAAGAAGAATATCGGCGCTTGGAACGGTAAATCCGCCGTATTGCTGCGAGGCAGCACTCAGAACAATGTCACCGATAACATCAAATGCGACATCAAGGGTTTTCGGCTCATTATACCATAGATTGCCCATTTCAAAGCCGCCCTTCAATACGTTTGCAACATCAAACAGGCAGCAGTTCATTGTGTCGCGCCGTGCTGACATGTCGTGAATATATATGTAGCCGTCACGGATTGCCTGTTTTTCCTCGGTTGTTAGGAAGAATTTTTTATAGAGCTCCTTATTGAGCTGATTGAAGATAAGGCTTCTTTTTGTTGAAACAAGGGCAGAATCTGTGTTGGAGTTTTCCTTGTCGCCTATGTACATAATTGACTGCGACTTTCTGTAAACCTCGTCAAGCATCTGAACAAAATCCTGTTTGTAGTTTCTGTAATCACGGTAGCTTTTAGCAACCACCGGATTTACCTTTTCAAGCGCGCCTTCAACAATGTTATGCATTTCGGCAATTTTAATATCTTCTCTGCCCATCAGCTCACATTCTCTTTCAACGAATTTGCATATAAATTCTTCTTCCTTTGGTGTGAATGTTACGAGCACACGGAAAGCGGACTTATTTACTGCCGCAACAACCTTTTGTACGTTGAAGGGTTCCTTAGTACCGTCTTTTTTTACAACTCTCATTTGAAATACCATGTCCTTTCTAATGTATATCCCGATATATAAGCAAAACACAATATATTGTGTTTTGAATTTCTGTAGTGTACTCTATATATTATACATGATAATTTAGAAAAATCAAGTACTTTTAGAAAATTTTTTAAAAAGTTTTATTATTTAACGCACCGTTTTTGTACTGTATGATTTTGCCTGATGTGCTAAACTTATAATCCGAACTCCTTTCACCAATGCATTTGGGAAAAGAAAAGATTTATTCCAATAAATTATACTGAATGAGCTGTACAGAATTTTCCATCCCGTACAGCTCATTTTTTTATATCATAAGGTTTCCTATTATGTACACAACAAACGAGCACACCCATGCTATCGCACATTGACCTATTACTACACATACCGCCCATTTACCGCCCAATTCGCGCTTAATTGCAGCAATTGCAGCAATGCACGGTGTATAGAGCAGACAGAACACAAGCAGCGATGCTGCCGCAGCCGGCGTAATCGTTTCAAGCAGTGCACCTGTTCCTCCGAACAGCACGGACAGCGTTGAAACCACGCTTTCCTTTGCCATAAAGCCCGCGATAAGCGAGGTTGATATTCTCCAGTCACCGAAGCCCAGCGGCTTAAACAGCGGAGCTATAAGTCCGGCAATTGATGCAAGTATGCTCGACTGAGAACTCTGAACCACGTTCAGATGATAATCAAAGGTCTGCAAGAACCATACAACAATTGTTGCCAGGAATATAACCGTAAACGCTCTCTGTAAAAAATCCTTTGCCTTATCCCACAGAAGCATTGCCACATTCCGTGCACCGGGAAGCCTGTAATTCGGCAGTTCCATAACAAAGGGAACCGCTTCACCCTTAAATGCTGTCGTTTTTGCTATAAGCGCAGTTATTATGCCCATAAATATGCCGATAAAGTACAGAGCAATCATCACAAGACCGCTGTATTTCGGAAAAAATGCCGAGGCAAAGAAGCCGTAAATAGGAAGCTTTGCCGTACAGCTCATGAACGGGGTCAGCAAAATGGTCATTTTTCTGTCGCGCTTCGACGGAAGTGTTCTTGACGCCATAACTCCGGGAACAGTACAACCAAAACCTATAAGCATAGGCACTATACTTCGTCCCGAAAGCCCGATTTTCCTCAGAAGTTTATCCGTTACAAACGCAACTCTTGCCATATATCCGCTGTCCTCAAGCATTGACAGGAAGAAGAACAGCGTAACAATAATCGGTACAAAGCTCAGAACGCTTCCCACTCCGCTGAAGATGCCGTCTATGACAAGCGAGTGAAGTACCTCATTGACCTTCATAGCTGTGAGCGCACTGTCTGCAAGCTCTGTTAAACATCCTATTCCCGTTTCAAGCAGTTCCTGAAGCCACGCGCCTATAACATTAAAGGTAAGGTAGAACACAAGCGCCATTATCACAACAAATACCGGTATTGCTGTATATTTTCCGGTGAGCAGCTTGTCAAGCCTCCGGCTTCTCTCATGCTCTTTGCTTTCCTTCGGTCGTATTACTGTCGAGCCGCACACCTTTTTTATAAATGTAAAACGCATATCAGCAATTGCGGCGGCACGGTCAAGTCCGCGTTCCTCCTCCATCTGCTCTATAATATGCTCAATCGTTTCCTTCTCGTTTTGTGAGAGCTGTAATGCCTGCAATACTCTTTTATCACCTTCAACAAGCTTGCTTGCCGCAAAACGAACCGGAATTTCAGCGGCCTTGGCATGGTCCTCTATAAGGTGCATAATTCCGTGCAGACAGCGATGAACCGCACCGTTATGGTCATTCTTACCGCAGAAATCCTCTTTTGCAGGCTTTTCCTGATAATACGCAACATGCAGCGCATGACTGACAAGCTCACTTACCCCCTCGTTTTTCGCTGCTGAAATCGGCACGACAGGAATTCCCAGCATCTCTTCCATACGGTTTATATTCACAGAGCCGCCGTTGCCCCTCACCTCGTCCATCATGTTCAGAGCCAGCACCATCGGAGTATCAAGCTCCATAAGCTGCATTGTAAGATAGAGATTTCTGTCTATATTTGTAGCATCAACTATATTTATAATTCCCGCCGGCTTCTCGTTTATAATAAACTGCCTGGAAACAATTTCTTCGCTGCTGTACGGTGACATTGAATATATCCCCGGAAGGTCTGTAACAAGCGTGTTCGGATGTCCCTTAATTGCTCCGCTTTTACGGTCAACCGTAACACCCGGAAAATTTCCGACATGTTGGTTTGAGCCTGTAAGCTGATTGAAAAGCGTTGTTTTTCCGCAGTTCTGGTTTCCCGCAAGCGCAAAGGTCAGCAGCTTATCCTTCGGCAAAGGCTTTTCATCCGCCTTGCTGTGGTATTTTCCGTCCTCACCAAACCCCGGATGCTCGATTACCTTTCTCTTACCGCTTTCCTTTGTTCTGTGCGTACGCTCCGGAATTTCTTTTATTTCTATTTTTTCTGCATCTGCAAGCCGCAGCGTCAATTCATAACCATGTATCTGCAGCTCCATAGGATCTCCCATAGGCGCAAACTTCATCAGTGTTACCTCCGCGCCGGGAATAACTCCCATGTCCAGAAAATGCTGGCGCAGCGAGCCTTCACCTCCCACAGAAACAATCACCGCCGATTTTCCGATTTCAAGCTCCTTTAATGTCATTTCTTCTCCTCCTTAGTTTCTATCTACGTAATTACATCATCAATACAAAGCAGCCAATTACACCGATAAAAGAATTACAACCTTCAAGAGCTGTCAGGTTTCATTCATTTTTGTAATTATTATAACATATAGATATGCATTTGTGAAGTGAAAATTACAATTTATTTTAAGTTATTGTTTTAAACAACAAATTTAGAAAATTAATTAAATAACTCTTGCAATTAAGAAATTTTTGTTGTATAATATTTAGTGTATAGGTAAATACACAGAAATACTTAAAATACAAAAATGTATTTTAAGAGCCTATCTGTAATTAAAGCAGTGCATAAAATCCGATGTATACCGTTGTATGCCGAAAATTTTTTGGATAAGGAATCACTGATTAATTATAGTTCGTAGTGAACGCAGTCAGATTTTTCGTCA
>JAUNPN010000234.1 GCA_030536655.1 bacterium
TGCAAGTTCAATGCGCGCTAAGCCGTTAGGCGTTAATTAATCAGTGATTCCTTAAGGAAGCACTGATTAAATATAGTACGCAGTGAACACAGTCAGATTATATAAAAAGATCGAAGGCATACTCGCGTATGTCGAGAGATTTTTGTATGATATGACGGAAAATATGCAAGTTCAATGCGTGCTAAGCCGTTAGGCGTTAATTAATCAGTGGTTCCTTAACATTTGAATGCAGGTATAAAGGCATAAAAATGATAGCTGCTTTTTGTATCGGATTGTTTTGTGCTGTGAGTACAGTTACATATTTAAACACATATTTGTGTATAGGGTTACATTTTAAAGTTGTCTGATACCTTAATAGTAACTGCTTAATAGGTGAATTGAAATAAAATATCAAAAAACTATTGATTATTTCCCCAGGATATTATATAATTAAATTATATAAATACCCGATAGGAGGAAAAAGAAAAATGTTAGAAGAATTAAAACAGAAGGTATACGAGGCGAATATGGATCTGCCGCGTTACGGACTTGTTACGTTTACATGGGGAAACGTGTCGGGAATTGACCGCGAAAAGGGTCTTTTTGTAATAAAGCCGTCAGGTGTTGAATACGAAAAGCTCCGTCCGGAGGATATGGTTGTTGTTGATATGGACGGCAATAAGGTTGAAGGCGAGTACAATCCCTCATCTGACACTCCGACCCACCTTGAGCTGTATAAAGCATTCCCAGAATGCGGCGGAATTGTTCACACACATTCTCCGTGGGCAACCTCATGGGCGCAGGCATGCAAGGGAATCCCGCCGTTCGGCACAACTCACGCAGATTATTTCTACGGTGAAATTCCGGCAACCCGCCTTATGACAAAAGAAGAAATCGAAAGCGCATATGAAAAGAACACAGGACTTGTAATCATCGAAACCTTTGAAGGCAAGGATGCCATGGCTGTACCGGGCGTGCTTGTTTCGAATCACGGTCCGTTCGCATGGGGAACCGATGCGCACAACGCTGTACATAACGCGGTTGTTATGGAGGAATGCGCAAAGATGGCGCTTCATTCATTACAGTTAAACCCCGATTTGCCGCCGATTTCACAAGCTATTCTTGACAAGCACTATTTAAGAAAGCACGGCGCAAACGCATACTACGGTCAAATCAAAAAATAATGAAAACAGCTGCGGCAAAGCTTCATCTGCCGCAGCTGTTTTTTTAATTTATCTTGTAACAATGTCAACCGGTACATCAAAAATCTTTGCAACCTTTAAGATTGTGTCGATATGTCTGCCTGTAGCCGCAGCAAAGTGATGTGTCGGACCGCATTCGCTCCATTGGTTTACAAACTCTCTTGCACCGCAGGTAAAACGTGTTCTCATGTTTGTGTCGCCGAATGAAAGAATCTTACCTTCCTCGTTTACACCCTCAGCAACAATAAACTTAAACTTGCCGTCACCGTCCTGAGTGATTGCGAGATAAGTTACCGGTCCTGTGTACGGATAGAACTGAGTCAAATATCCGCCGCCTGTCTTTCCGTGGAACACCTTAACTATCTTCATTGTCGGTTTCCTGTCTGAAATATCAGCGTCGCCCGATCCACTGTGACCGATGATTGCAATATCATCATTAAAATCTATTGAATACATTTCTGCAAGCTGACCTGTTCCCGAAATAGTCTTTAAGATGCTCATTGCCATGGCAACCTTCATATCTCCTTCAACAGCGCATGCCGTACCCTGCTTGATAAGCATTGAGAATGCCGGGATAAGCATACTGTCAAGCACGCCTGCCTTACCCTGCGCATAGCCGTCATAGTGCGACGCTATAAGACCAAGCTTCTCATCCTTAACCCATTGCTCAAATGCGACAACATATTTTGCCATTTCCCAGACTTCTTCAATGCTTCCGCCGCCCTCAATATCAAATGTATCAAGAATATCCTGTGCCTTTGCACGGATTGCGTCCTCATCTGTAATATCGTCTGCAATAGCCCACATCTTCTCCCAGTCAAACTGCTTTGTATAGAGATGCATTCTCCTGTAGAGGTTGGACTCATCTATGTAAAGATCCATCATACCCGGATAAGGTCTGCCTATCTGAGCGATATTTGTATCGCGGAATCTTCTTCTTACCTGAGCCGCACGGCACCAGTCATCAATTTCCTTCTGAACTCCGGGGTCTCCGCCCTCAACAACGCCGGTAATTACCGCGTGTCTCTTGCCGTAACGGTTAAGGTCTGCAACCATTTCACCCACAGCGCCGCATGCATAGCCTTCGCCAAGCCATGAAGCAATATCCGTATGATCATAGTCAAGAGCCTTAAGCTTCTGAACATTTACAAGAACTACAGGAACATCCAAATCCTTCACTGCCGGAAGCATATTGTAAGATGTAGCGTACGTAAGAAGCTGTAGGAATACCAAATCAACGTCTGCGGCACGGAATAAGTCTCCGGCAGCCTGTGACTGTTCTTTGGTTGTTACCATTCCTCCGTCAATAATCTCCACTGTATCGGGAAGTGTCTTTTTAAAAGCATCATACTGAGCTTCAAATTCCGGTACCAATGACGGGAACTGCGGCAGATATGCACCCAGTGCGATAGAAAATACACCTATTTTAGCCTTTGTCTGAACTAACATAAAATAAGCCGTCCTTTCTTATATTTTTGTCTAAATTTAATAATATAATTATACCCCATTTTGCTTTATTTGTCAAGTAAAAATTGTACAAAAGATGTTTTTAAAGCCGGCATCCGGTTAAGGAAGCACTGATTAAATATAGTACGCAGTGAACACAGTCAGATTATATAAA
>JAUNPN010000235.1 GCA_030536655.1 bacterium
GAAAATATGCAAGTTCAATGCGTGCTAAGCCGTTAGGCGTTAATTAATCAGTGATACACAATAAAATTCACAGTCTCTTGAAGTAACGCTCTGTGTTGTCTTTCCGACTATTGCGTCATAATCATTCGAATCCGTTACAGAATAACGCCTTGTTAAATTTAAATCAAGACCATTTCTTCCCTTAAGACTTAAATCTGTTTCTTTTACAACATTATTGCCTGTCAAATCGTTTACGTATACACAATCATCTCCCGAATATCCTCCCTGCGTTATCTGATTATGTACTTCTGACGGGAATATGTAGTCGTTGTATATATTGGTCATATCAGTACCTGACGGCACCGCATTTGCCGCAAGACTTGCTGTTTCTTCTTCAATACCATTGAGTTCAGCAGCCTCTTCTTCCGACAATGTTGACTTGTCTATATACTCGTCAATGCCTAATGCCTTTACAGCTTCCCACGGATTTTCGGAAATTTCCTTATTCGTATCAGCTATTAAATCAGCTTCTACTTCTTCCCATTGCTTTTCTTCGGCTTCAAGATCATATTCAACCGTAGTTCCGGCTGCATCATTTGTAATTTTGTCAGCTTCACTTACCTCAACAGTTTCGGATTCATCATTGCTATTTTCACTAATTTCGCTTAACTCAGCAGTTTCGACTCCCGTCGTCATATCCACATCAGTTATCTCAGCCGAATCAACAGTTTCCTCACTAACCTCTATCCCTTTTGATTCTGCTATGGCAATTTTTCTTTCTTCCGCGGTTTCCGCTGTCACATATGCTTTCTTACCTTTAATTTGCAGCAATTCATACGGCGTCTTTCCATATTCGGACGAAAGTTCAATAGCCGTCTCAATATCACTCGGGTCATATCCCATATCATATAATGCTTTTATATCTTTGTCATCAATGTCCATTCCGGGATCTTCAAATGTTGCTTCCTCAATTACACCTTCTTCCGCTGCATCCGATTCAGAATCCGGCATTATATTGCTGACTGTATTTTTCAATTTATCCAGTTCATACGCTATTGCCGCCGATAATGTATCGGGTATATGATCCAATGTCATTTAGTTAAGGATGGCACATGTAATCAGACGAGCATATAATTGCATATAGATGCAATTATGATTATTCCAATGACGATAGAGTATGGCAGTAAATTAAGGAAATAATATTTTCGAGCATGGCAAATAAACAGATAGACATCTGTTTCAAAATGCTATATAATAGACGTAGCTATTCTGTAGCTATGCAGCGCGATAAATAAAGTATCGCGGTTTTCGGAAGTGTGCTGTCTGTAATCGATTGAATTGTCTGTCATTTCGAATAGGGATCAGCTCCTTTTTAAGGAGGGCTATCACATCTATCGGATTTTCCTTTGCGGTTTGGCGGAGGAAAGTCCGACATATATGTGCAGCAACACTAAAATTTACCTTGTAAGAATGTTTACGTTTTTTCTTTTTAATAACGACTTGATTTATCATGGTTTCTGTAAGATTATAGGCGATAAGACGCGCAAATATTTCCTGTTTAATTAATTCAGGTTTGTAGGAGTGAAAGTTGCTTAATCCAATTGTGTATTTCAGCTTACGGAAAGATGATTCAATACCCCATCTTGCAAAGTACAGCTCTTTCAGGCGGCTTGGAGGGAATTCGTCAGACGGTAGGTTTGTAACAAGACATTCATAGCTGTTGTCAGAAATTTTAAATCTTACAACGCGGAAAGACAGCTTGTATGTGCCCGTAGAGCCGTAATCTATGAAATCAAAAGAAGTTGCCTTATCAATGAATCTGCGATATGTATCGCCACAGTCAATTTTTTTAGAATTGCTTCTGACAAGAGTAACATTTACGGAAGTGTCAAAAGATTCCTTATCCAGGAAACTAAACTTTCCGATAATTCCTTTCTGATGAATGTCCTTTGTACGGAAGATGAAGAACTGACCGTTATTTATCACATGAGCCATATTATTATATGAGCAATAGCCTCTGTCTCCTATGTAGACATTTTTTAAATTAGGGATAATGGGATGTCTGTCTACGATAGTGCAGAATGCCCGGAACTCATCCTTTTTGTGAACGGGCTGGAGGATAGCATCAGTATAAGTATGATTTTCAAGATCATAAAAGGCATTGATATGTATTGAGTAAACACCTTTATCAGAATGTCCGGGTTTGATATAATATTCAGAGCCGGAAAATTTAGTGCAGCTAAAGAAAGTAGCAGTAGAGCCATCAGCAGCTAAAAAGCGATAAGCTGATTTGTGATTAACACTAGGAGCAACAGATTGATTGAAGTTATTGAATACAGCATAGAGTGCATCGGATTTTAGTTTTGCCCGCTGCTGGCTAAAAGCAGAGGCCGATGGTGATTGATGGTCAAAGCCGAAGAAATCCAGCAGTTCATTCTTTGTTGTAGAAGAACCTTCAGAGACAAGGAAAGAGATAAGCTTATCAGGAGAGAGTTTTCTGTCTCTTGTAAAGTCTTTGTCTGGGTTAACAAGCGTATTCTGATATGGATGAAGTGACAGACTGAACAGCAGATACAAAAAGTGATTTAATTTTGTTGTGAGTCATAATGATACCTCCTTAAAATTGAAAAACGTGATACATCTTCAATTTTAAGGGTCGCTCTCGCTACTGCTTAAAATTTAATAAGAAGCGAGAGCGACCGCACATTTGGGGCTATTTGTCAAGTCTTTTCTGAAAAAAATTCAAAAAATTTATAAAAAAATTGGTTAGACCCTATTCTTAGGATCTAACCATATCCTTAACTAAATGACATTG
>JAUNPN010000060.1 GCA_030536655.1 bacterium
TAGAGCGTCACCTTGCCAAGGTGAACGTCGCGAGTTCGAATCTCGTCTTCCGCTTCGTTAGAAAGCTTCCGGATTTGTCGGAGGCTTTTTTTGTGTATTAAGAGCCTATACGTAAATTAAGCGCCTCTTGCCTGCTGATTTTACGTCATATGCCCCACAAAAATCCTCGGCATACGGATAAGTATGCGTCGGATTTTTGAAGTCATATTACACAAAATCCGGCTTCGCAATATGCACTTCTTTAATTTCGGATAGGCTCTAAGAGGTAATTTATGAAAAAACTGTTTTATACATTAGCGGCAATCTGTATAGCCTTGGTTGTAATCAATTCAAACACAGATTGGTTTTCCGATTTCGGGGATTATTTTCCGCAGCTTGAGGAAGGTTATCCGGAGGCTGTTTCATCGGTGGAGGAAGCGTCTGATTTCGTTTCGGAGCTTACGGATATGATTCCTACACCGTCGGAGCTGATTGCCATACTGAAAAATGAAGAGCTGCCGATTGACCCGTCGGATGTGGCGGTCAATGCTTATATTGAAAACAGCCCGATGCTTACGTTTTATCCGGAGGAAAATATCTCCGCAAAAATTAAGGACGGAGAGTATATCCGTCTTTTTGGCGTGAGCGGCGATAAGAATAAGAAGCATTTTATAGTAAGATTTTCCGACGCGGATAACGAGGAGCTTGACCAGACGTCTATGTCGCTCAACTCGGACGGCGAGTTTGATAAAACGATAAAAATTCCGAAGTCAGAGCGTAAGTATATGAGCGTCGAGGTATATGCCGGAAGCCGCGCCTACGGTGAATTTACAAGCTGGGTATATAATTATCTGTATCTTTCAAGGGATGAGAACGGTGCATGGAGCATAAGGCAGTCGCCGGTATATGCGCATAATAAGAAGCTTTACACGGCGGATAAGGCAATCAGTGACGCATTGAAGGATACTCCGGCAATAGAAAGCGATGAGGAAGAAATTATTGAGCTTGCGGAACAAATCACCGAAGGCGCCGGGTCGGACTATGAGAAGCTTTGTCTTATCCATGACTGGGTATGCGGACATATTCGTTATGATACCGACAGGCTTAATTCAACTTCGACAGTGCCGTATGCAGCCGTAAAGGTGCTGGAAAACAGGAGCGCGGTATGTCTTGGCTTTTCAACGCTGACAGCAGCGCTGTGCCGCAGCGTGGGTATTCCGTGCAATGTTGTGTCGGGATATGCGCTCGGCGTTGGGCTTGATACTGAATGGACAACGGAAACGGTTAATACATCGGAACAGAACCATGCATGGAACGAGGCTTACGTAGACGGAAGATGGGTTATTATGGATACAACGTGGGACTGCCCGAACAAAATAGAAAACGGAGAAATTGTGACGGGGGAGGTTTCTCATATTTATTTTGATGCGAATATAGATTTCTTCTCGGCAAATCATAAGATTATTGAATATATGAAGCGTCCGTAAGGAAAAAGATGAGCGGTCGATCGGTTTTTATAATCCAAGATTTTGAGAAAAAAACTTGTAAGCCGGACAATAAGGGAGCGGTTGACCTTAACCGCTCCCTTATTGCTGTGTTTGGCTGCAAATTCGGCAGTCCGACCGTCAATCCCGCTTTGACTGAACAGCTTTAGGAATCAGTGGTTCCTTTATTTTATATAAATTACTTCGCCGTCGTTCGGCCCTAAATCTACAATCAGTCTGCCGTTGTCAATACGGAAGCTTGTTCCTCCCGATACCGTTACAGGCACACTCTGCGGCGCTTCGCCGTCAGCTATCGAATCGTCGACCTCAATTGCCTGCATATCCTCATTAAGCCTCAGGAGCTTTGTTTTTGCGCGCTTGAGCATTTCGGAAACATCTTTTCCGTCCTCGATATTACGATTGATTTTCTTCATCAAATCCGCAAGCTCTGCCGCGTCAAATGCTGCCGCCGCGCTCTCCATTACGCTCATCGAATAGCGTTCCTCTGCTTCGGCGTCTTCTGCCGCAGCCGGAATTTCAGCCTCCGGCTCCTCCGGCTCCGGCGCTTCGCAGTCGAGCAGACTTACCGCGCTTGACGCGTTTATCGGAAGCGGGATTTCGATATGCGCGGGATTATCATCATTGTTTACCGCAGTTATTACAGCGGTATTTCCCAAAATTCTCGCAAATGAATACTGGCGCGTTGTGAGCGTAAGCTCTTTATATTCTCCGTCCGTAACTTCACGGAAATCCTTCTTTATCTGTCCCAATCTCGCGATAAGCGACGGAAGCGGCGCATTATCATCAAAGTCCTTCAGCTCCAGGCACGGACGCAGCGCCCAGTCGTCGCCGCCGCCCTTTCTGCCTTCCACGCCGTATTCCGAACCGTAATAAACGGACGGAATACCGGGGAGCATATAATCAAGCAGCATCACGCTCTTCATATGTGCCTTATTGCTCAGCTTTGTATAAATCCTTTCAACGTCATGATTGTCAACAAAGGTATAAAGCTTTGTCTGTCCGCAGATACCCAAAAGACGCTTTACCGAATGTGCTATTTCAAAATAGTTATGATCGTTGTGACCGCTGTACAAGCCCTTGTGAAGCTCATAATTTGTTACGGAATGAAGCATATCCCCGTTTGCCCAGCGGCTGTAATCACCGTGAATAACCTCGCCCATGAGCCAGAATTCGGGCTTAAGACCGTCGGTGACGCCGCGCAGCTCGCGCATAAAATTATGGTCGAGAACATCAGCCGCGTCAAGGCGGATTCCGTCAATGTCAAATTCATTCACCCAGAAGCGCACCGTATCAAAATGATAGTTTCTCACATCCGCATTCCACATGTTAAGCTTTGCAAGCAGATTGTATCCGCCCCAGTTATCATACGAAAATCCGTCATTGTACTCTGTGTTTCCCCAGAAATTCACATTGCAGTACCAGCTGCAATACTGCGAACCCTCGCGATGCTTTCTTATATCCTCAAAGGCAAAGAAGCTTCTGCCGGTGTGATTGAATACGCCGTCAACAATTACCTTTACCCCAAGCTCATGACAGTGCTTTACAAAGTATTTGAAATCGTCATTTGTTCCCAGACGGCGGTCTACACGGCGGTAATCCGTCGTTTCATAGCCGTGTCCCTCCGATTCGAACAGAGGTCCGATGTATATGCAGGTGAAGCCGAGCTTTGCGGCATGCTCTGCCCATGCGTTAAGCTTGTCAAAATGATTTTCCTCTGCCCCGTTATTTTGGTGCGGACATCCGCACAATCCCAGCGGATATATGTGATATATTACCGCGCTGTCATACCATGCCATATAAATTCTCCTTATGTCTGATACTGCCGCTTTTCGAGCTAAACACACTTTCTGAAAAGCGGCAGTAATTATTTAAAGCTAAGGAATCACTGATTAATTAACGCCTAACGGCTTAGCACGCATTGAACTTGCATATTTTCCGTCATATCATACAAAAATCTCTCGACATACGCGAGTATGCCTTCGATCTTTTTATATAATCTGACGAAAAATCTGACTGTGTTCACTGCGTACTATATTTAATCAGTGCTTCCTGCGCGTCCTGCCCGCTGATTTCCGCCGTATTGCTCCGGAAATCCGGCTTCGCTTAATTACGGACAGGTTTTTATTCATATAACGGATACTTTGCACACAGCGCTGCAACTCTCTTTGCAGCTTCTTCCTTGTTTGCTTCATAATCCTTAAGTGTGAGACCGATAATCTTTCCGATCTCAGCCATATCATCTTCGACAAAACCTCTTGATGTTGCAGCGGCAGTACCGAGTCTGAGTCCGCTTGTTACAAACGGCTTCTGCTTATCGAACGGAATTGCGTTCTTGTTTACCGTAATGCCTATATCGTCAAGCAGCTTTTCAGCCTCCTTGCCTGTTTCAACCTTCATTCCCGTAAGGTCAACAAGCATAAGGTGGTTGTCCGTACCGCCGGAAACAAGCTTGAAGCCCTCCTCCAGAAGTTGGTTTGCAAGAGCCTGAGCATTCCTTCTTATCTGCTTTGCATACTCCTTAAACTCCGGCTTCAATGCCTCTCCGAGGCACACAGCCTTTGCGGTGATTGTGTGCATAAGGGGACCGCCCTGTGTTCCGGGGAAGATTGCCTTGTTAATCTTCTTTGCAATTTCCTCGTCATTTGTGAGGATAAGACCGCCTCTCGGACCTCTTAAGGTCTTATGCGTTGTGGTCGTTACAACATCGGCATACGGAACCGGAGACGGATGCTCTCCGCCCGCAACAAGACCTGCAATATGCGCCATATCCACCATTAAGTACGCGCCGACCTCCTTTGCGATAGCCGCGAACTTCTCAAAGTCGATAATTCTCGGATATGCGGACGCTCCGGCAAGGATAAGCTTCGGCTTGCACTCCAGTGCGATTCTTCTTACTTCGTCATAGTCGATAACATTTGTATCCTCTGTTACGCCGTAGGGTACAATGTTCCAGTATTTTCCTGACATATTAACCGGTGAACCGTGGCTTAAGTGACCGCCGTGCGCAAGGCTCATTGAAAGAACCGTGTCGCCCGGTGTGAGCAGCGCGAAAAATACCGCCATATTAGCCTGCGCGCCCGAATGAGGCTGAACATTGGCATAACCTGCTCCGAAAAGCTTCTTTGCGCGTTCGATTGCAATAGTTTCAACAACGTCAACGTATTCACAGCCGCCGTAGTAACGTCTGCCGGGATAGCCCTCGGCATACTTGTTTGTAAGCGTAGTGCCGTTAGCCTCCATAACTGTTTCCGATACGAAATTTTCCGACGCGATAAGCTCAATCTTATTGCGCTGTCTGTTTGTTTCGTTCATGACCGCGTCATAAATTTCCGGGTCATTCTGCTTTAAAAGTGTGTACTCTTTCATGTTTGTACTTTGAACTCCTTTCACCAATGCGTTTGGGAAAAGAAAAGCAAGCGGACTGCTGTTACGAGCGGCGCAGCCGTACGCTGTACCTCAAGCCGACGGCGAGATGCGCCGCTTATCTTTTTCCAAACTTTATTATGCTAATGTATATTATACACTATAATTTATTTATTTGCAATAGTTTTTTTCGATTTCCCGCAAAAGCTTCAAAGCCGCCGTAAAATCCTTCAATTTATATCGGATTTGTAAAGAATATATTTTTTTGGCGCGTCTGTTTGCGCTCAGAATAAAACGTTTTATCCTTAACATTTCCCGCACTTTTTATAACTTATAATCCGAACTCCTTTCACCAATGCGTTTGGGAAAAGAGAAGCAAGCAGATTGCCGTAAGAAGCGACGCCGACGTATGTTTATACTTCAAGTCGCTGAGGACGGCAAGATGCGCAGCTTATCTTTTTCCAAACTTTTCCTCTTGAAAATTTACCATTTATATGTTATAATCAAAGTATCTGATATTATACAAAAAATGAGGTGAACTCCAATGAAAAAATATAATTCAGCTGACGTTCCCGAATCACCGAGAATAAAGCTGCTTATCGAGGATCTTTTCCGCGAAATGCCGCAGATTGAATCCGACCGTGCGGTGCTTATAACCGAGAGCTATAAGCAGACGGAAAATCTGCCGATTATAAAAAGACGCGCGCTTGCGTTTGAACATATTCTTGAAAATATTCCGATTACAATCCGCAGCCGCGAGCTTATTGTCGGCAGCGCCACAAAGGCGCCGAGAAGCTGCCAGACATTCCCGGAATATTCATTTGAATGGCTTGAGGCAGAGCTTGATACGGTTGAATTCCGCGAGGCGGATCCCTTCCATATCTCGGAGGAGGACAAGGCTGCTCTAAGACGTATTTTCCCTTACTGGAAAAACAAAACCACAAGCGAGCTTGCCTCGGCATATATGGCTCCCGAAACCAAGCTTGCGATTGAGCATAATATGTTCACTCCGGGAAATTATTTTTATAACGGCGTAGGTCATTATACGGTTGATTACGGCAAAATTATAAGGGTAGGCTATAAGGGCATTATCGCCGAAATCGAAAAGGAAATGGAAAAGCAGGATTTTGCCGACGCCGATTACGCAGAGCGCCGCGAATTCCTTGAATCCGCGCTTATCTCCTGCAAGGCTGTAATTAACTATGCAAGAAGATACTCCGATTTAGCCGCGGATATGGCGGCAGACTGTTCCGACCCCGTAAGAAAGCAGGAGCTTCTCACCATTTCCGCAAACTGCGCGAAAGTTCCGGAAAATCCGGCTGAAAACTTCTATGAAGCGTGTCAGACCTTTTGGTTTATCCAAATGCTGCTTCAAACGGAATCGAGCGGACATTCAATCTCGCCCGGACGCTTTGACCAGTATATGTACCCGCTTTACAGGGAGGGTATTGACAGCGGCACGCTTACAAGAGAGTTTGCTCAGGAGTTAATCGATTGTATTTGGGTAAAGCTGAACGACCTCAATAAGGTTCGCGACGCCGCGTCGGCCGAAGGCTTTGCCGGCTACAGCCTGTTCCAGAATCTCTGCGCGGGCGGTCAGACAAAGGAAGGACTTGACGCTACAAACGATTTGTCATTCATGTGCATTCAGGCATCAATGCATACTCAGCTTCCGGCGCCTTCCTTCTCCGTAAGAATATGGAACGGAACCCCGAATGAATTTATGGTCAAGTGCGCGGCTCTTACACGCACGGGAGTAGGGCTTCCGGCTTATTACAATGACGAGGTAATTATCCCGTCGTTAATGAGCAGGGGCGTTTCGCTTGAGGACGCAAGAGATTACAATATTATCGGCTGTGTTGAACCGCAGGCTCCGCACAAAACTCACGGCTGGCATGACGCCGCATTCTTTAATATGTGCCGTCCGCTTGAGCTGGTATTCTCAAACGGTGTTGACGAGGGCGTCCAGATTGGTCTCCGTACAGGCGACATAAATTCCTTCCTCAGTTTCGAGGATTTCTTCGGCGCATATGAGGCTCAGATGCATTATATGATTAAGCTGATGGTTAATGCGAACAATGCCATTGACGTGGCTCACAGAGTACGCTGCCCGCTCCCGTATGCCGCGACTATGGTCGAGGACTGTATCGGACGGGCAAAGACAATGGAAGAAGGCGGTGCGGTTTACAACTTTACCGGTCCGCAGGGCTTTGGTATCGCAAACATGACGGACGCGCTCTATGCAATCAAGGAGCTTGTATTCGAAAAGCATTTATACACTCTTGCCGACTTTAAGGAGGCTATGATACATAACTTCGGCGAACCAATCGCTCCCAAGGGAGCTCAGCGGCTTACAAAGCAGGTTGTAAACGAGCTTGTCAAGGCGGGCGTAAAGGTAACGGACAAGCAAATTAGTGAGGTCTGCCGAACCTTCCTTATTAATGAAACCCCGGCGGATAAAAAGTCAAAATACAGCCGGCTTCGTGAGATGATTGACGACTGCCCGAAATACGGCAATAACATTGAAGAAGTCGATCTTTTTGCAAGACGTGTCGCATATGTTTATACAAAAGAGCTTGAAAAATATAAAAATCCGAGAGGCGGTATTTTCCATGCGGGACTTTATCCCGTATCCGCAAATGTGCCGCTCGGCGAACAGACGGGCGCAACTCCGGACGGCAGACTTATGGCTACGCCTATAGCTGACGGTGTAGGACCGAGAAGCGGCTATGACGTAAAGGGACCGACTGCCGCTGCCAATTCGGTTGCAATGCTTGACCACGGAATCGCCTCAAACGGTACGCTGTATAATCAGAAGTTCCATCCGTCGGCATTAAGCGGTATAACCGGCTTGCAGAACTTCGTGTCATATATACGTTCATACTTTGACCAGAAGGGTATGCATATGCAGTTTAATGTAGTAAACAGAGATACTCTGCTTGACGCGCAGGAGCATCCGGAGAAATATAAGTCGCTTGTCGTTCGTGTTGCGGGCTACAGCGCATTGTTCACTACGTTATCGCGTTCATTGCAGGACGATATTATTAAGAGGACAGAGCAAACCTTCGGGGGTTAATTATGGAAAACTATTTACAGGCAAAAGGCAGAATATTTGATATTCAGAAATATTCAATTCATGACGGTCCGGGAATACGAACAATCGTATTCCTTAAGGGCTGCGCATTAAGATGCCGTTGGTGCTGCAATCCCGAAGGACAGCTGTATGACATACACCCCATGATGTTCAACGGCAAGGAAAAAATTGTAGGTCAGGATGTTACTGTCGACGAGGTATTGAGCGTTATTGCGGAGGATGATTTTTATTACAGAAGGAGCGGCGGCGGTGTGACGCTCTCCGGCGGAGAGTGTCTTAATCAGCCGGATTTTGCTCCGCACCTCCTTCGTGCCTGTCACGAGCTCGGATATAATACGGCGATTGAAACAACCGGTTTTCAGAAATGGGAAATAATTGAAAAATATCTTGAACATCTTGATTATGTTTTAATGGATATAAAGCATATCGACAGTGCAAAGCACAGGGAGTTTACGGGTGTTCCGAACGAGCTTATCCTTGAAAATGCGCGGAGAATTGCCGAATCAGGCAAGGCTGAGCTTATTATAAGAACGCCGGTTATACCTACGTTTAATGATACTCCGGAGGAAATCCATGCAATCGCGGAGTTTGCCGCATCGCTTCCGGGCGTAACAAAGCATCATCTGCTCCCATATCACCGTTTGGGTCAAGGAAAGTATGAGGGACTTAACAGAGGCTACGGCATGGGCGATATTGAGCCGCCGGATAACAAGCACATGGAAATGCTTTTAAAGGTAGCCGAACGTTCAGGCTTACACTGCCAGATCGGCGGCTGAGACAGAAAAACAGAGCAGCCTTTGAACAAAAGGCAGCCTCTGAAAGGAAAACAGCGGCTTTGCATTTATGCTGCGATGTTTTTAAATAAAAAACACGGAGGATTATAATGGATAATGAATTAGTAATAGTTCTGGACTTTGGAGGTCAGTATAATCAGCTTATAGCGCGCCGGGTGCGTGAGTGCAATGTATACTGTGAGGTTATGTCCTACAAGAACGATATAGAAAAAATTAAGGCGAAGAATCCTGTCGGACTTATTTTCACAGGCGGTCCGAACAGTGTATATGACCCTGCGTCGCCGCATTATGATAAAACAATTTTTGAGCTGGGCATACCTATTTTGGGAATATGTTACGGATCACAGCTTATGGCATATGAGCTTGGCGGTTCAGTTGCGGGCGCCGAAACGAGAGAATACGGCAAAACGGAAGTAACTGTATCGGACAGCTTGTTATTTGAAGGAATAGATGAAAAAACAATTTGCTGGATGAGCCACACGGATTATATTGACAGGATACCGGAGGGATTTAAGATTACGGCGGTATCGGAGGCTTGTCCGTGTGCAGCATATGAAAATGCTGAAAAGAAGCTCTATTCTGTGCAGTTCCATCCGGAGGTAAATCATACGGTTCAGGGGCAGAAAATGCTTCATAATTTCCTGTTCAATATCTGCGGCTGCAAGGGTGACTGGGTGATGAGTGATTTTGCAAAGAAGTCGATTGCTGCGCTGAAAGAAAAGATAGGCGGAGGAAAGGTACTGTGTGCATTATCCGGCGGAGTAGATTCTTCGGTTGCGGCGGTAATGCTGCATAAGGCGGTTGGCGACCGGCTCACCTGTGTATTTGTAGATAACGGCTTGCTGAGAAAAAATGAAGGCGATGAAGTAGAAAATCTTTTCAGAAATCAATTTGACATCAACCTTATAAGAGTAAATGCTCAGGATAGATTTTTGGGTAAGCTTGCGGGAGTAACCGAGCCTGAGCGTAAGAGAAAGATAATAGGCGAAGAATTCATCCGAGTATTTGAAGCTGAGGCAAAGAAGATAGGTACGGTAGATTTCTTGGTGCAGGGAACAATATATCCCGACGTAATTGAGAGCGGAGCGGGAGATGCGGCGGTAATTAAGAGTCATCATAATGTGGGAGGCTTGCCGGATTATGTGGATTTCAAAGAGATTGTCGAGCCGTTAAGGGATTTATTCAAGGATGAAGTAAGACAGTTGGGAATAGAATTAGGCCTGCCGGAGAAATTTGTATGGCGTCAGCCGTTCCCCGGACCGGGCTTGGCGGTAAGAGTAATTGGAGAGATTACGGAAAGCAAGCTTGAAATATTAAGAGATGCAGATGCGATTTTCAGAGAAGAAGTAGCAAATGCGGGCTTGCAGCGAGATATAAACCAGTATTTTGCGGTAATCACGGATATGAGAAGCGTGGGAGTAATGGGTGACGGCAGAACCTACGACTATACAATAGCGTTGAGAGCTGTTACAACGACAGATTTTATGACTGCTGACTGGGCAAGAATTCCGTTTGATGTATTGGAAAAAGTGTCAAACAGGATTGTAAACGAAGTGAATCACGTGAACCGATTGGTGTATGATATAACCTCTAAACCTCCCGCTACTATTGAGTGGGAATAGTAGTGTTTTCGAGAAAAAACCCATAGGTATAAGGAAAATTGACATTTAGAATTTTAAATGGTCTTAATTTGGTCTTAAAAAATAAAAAGGACACTTTCATCGTGTCCTTTTTATTTTTCCCTTGTTGTCGCCTTCTCGGACAAGAATGTCTGTTAGATTACAGCCGAGAACGTCACAGATAATATCAAAGTGTTCAAGATTGATACGCTCTGCAAGCTCATGATAATAATCGTTAATCGTGTTTGGACGTATTCCTGTCTTGTGTGCGAGCTCTGACTGCGGCATCCGCAGTTCACCGAGCTTTTGGCTTAGTAAAATTCGTATTGCCATAATTATGCCCTCTGCGTTAAATTATATCGTATTTAGATATAAAAGTCTATTATTTGTTATTTTATATCGTTTTACGTTATATCATCGTTCTTTCTTAGATTTTCTAAATCAACGACTAAATCATCTCTGCGCTGCGGATATAGATGCCCGTAAGTGTTCATGGTTGTAGATACCTTTTCATGCCCCAGCCGCTCAGCCACAGCAAATACACTATATCCCATATCTATTAGCATAGAGGCATGACTATGCCGCAGGTCATGAATCCTTATACGCTCTATACCGGCTTTATCTGCCGCTCTATTAAGACGTGAAGATAAAGCTGATTTCGTGAATAAAAATATTCTTTCATTTGGTTTTATCTTATATAAACGACTGATATAATCTTGAGTTTCATTGTATAACCAATCGGGTATTGAAATTATCCTGTTGCTTTTTGCGGTCTTAGGCTCAGTTACAATATCTTCTCTGTCAATTCTTGAATAGGTTTTGTTGATACATATTTTTTTGCCCGGAAGAATGTCCTCAGGGGTTAATGCAAGAAGCTCTCCTTCACGAATACCTGTCCAAAACAATATTTCAAATGCAAGATGATATGTAGGGTCTTTTATTAGCTTTATAACGCTTTCATACTGTTCTCTTGTCCATATTTTCATCGATTCGGATTGTTTCTTTCCTATACTTCCGGTTACTGTACATGGATTAGACGCAAGATTGTAAAATTTGACTGCATAGTTTAGTATTGCAGACAATTGATTGTGTATTGATTTCAGATAGGTCGGCGAATAATTAAAATCATTAATTATTGTATTCTGCCATGTTCGTACTGTTTTAGGCGTTATATCTTTTACTTTGAGATTTCCGAGATAGGGAAGAAGCTTTTCTTTTATTAGGTTTTCTTTATTTTTCATTGTACTAAGCTTCAAGCGCGCAGCACTGTCCCGGAGATATTCTTCACATAATGTAGAAAATAACAGTTCGCATTTACCGGAGCCGGATTCGGCTTCAGCAAGAAATTCACGCTCGTATGCCTTGGCGTCAGCTTGACGTTTGAATCCTCGTTTGGTTTTTTGTTTACGTTCTCCCTTCCAGTTTGTATAATAAAATCTTGCGGTCCATGTTCCGTTGTTCGAATCTTTATATACAGGCATATTATTTCCTCCTATTAAAATTTTTATGGTATATTATAGACTTATCCTTATTCAGGAAGGGGGTGAGCTATATGAGCGATAAACAGCAGGAGCTTCTTAAAATTTGCTCGGAACTGACAGAACAGGAAAAAATCCTTGTTATTGAGTACATATTAAAACTCAAAGAAAAGCGCAGCTCTGAGAAATAAGTATTAAATATACAGCCGCCTTTGAGGCGGCTGTATATTTAATATAAATACTATAAAATTACTGTATTTGCTCAATATCCCCGTTATCTAAATATATTATATTTTTTACCATTAATTTCTGTCAATATGATGTAATGTCATTTTTGGTATGGTAATATTATTGCCAAATACTGCTGTATATGTATATAGACCGTCGAATGAGCCATATATTGTTATATTGTCGCCTTCAAGTACTCGTTCTGCAACTATATTTTTATTATATATAGCATAAATGATTGAATTGTAATCATTATTTACAGCAAGTCTCATTTCCACAAGCTGATTGCTTTCCTGAATTTGAATAACTGTACCATTGTAACCAAGGTTCAATCCAACAAATCCATCAGGAACTCTTGCAAGAGACTCGTATGCCACACCTTTTTCATAATCAGCATTATTAAAAACATATGGGGTGGGGGCGGCTGTTGGGGCTGCTGTTGACTTTGGAGTTGCAGTCTGAAGTGATAGTTTTATTCCGGGAGTATTATTTGTGTCATTTTTTTGAGGACTGTTTTTTGCGGTATAGACAAAAAACAGTCCTCCGGCAATCGCAGCACATACGATTACTTTTAATATGATTCCGGATACTTTGCCTGATTTTTTGCTACTGTTATTATTTTCCGTTCCTGCACTGTTTAGTCTTATCCATCCATTGCAATGCGGACAACTCATTCCTGTTGAATATGGAATTTTTTCAATCTGAAATGTCTGCTGACAATGTGGACATTTTAATTCTATCATAACTATTCTCCTGTATTTTTATATTATTATATTATTTTTAGTTAATCTATGAAGTAGTCGCCGTGAACTTCATATTTATCAAATACTTTATCTGTCATAAATTCAAACTTGACTTTAGCGCCTGATTGCCAAACACCAATATTTGAATATGCTGTTTCTTGTATCACATCATCTTTTATAAGATTTATTTTTAGATTCATGTACGAAAAATCATATTCAGTAGTGTTTTCAACGGTCGCTTCATAATATGTATATTTATATTCTTCTTTTACTTTGATAAATTCTATGGACTTAAACAAAGCTTTAATAGCAGCCTCTTTATCTATATTTTCCTGAACAGTTTTTGCGGTACTTTCAAAGTTTTTCTTGTTTTTATCTGAAAGCTTTAAGTCGTATTCTTGGTATAATTCATTAATAACCAAGCTTCTTGCATCTAAGCCATTCTGCCAATATTCAGTAAATTTTGTGTAATCTGTAGAATAGGTCAAAGCTTCTTTTTGTAAATTCAATCCGTCAATATAATCCTTGCACAGTTTCTTTAAATGTTCGTCCTTAAAGGTTGCATCTTGAAATTTATATATACTTTCCTCTGCATTTACGACATTTTCGTAATCTTCAGTAGAAGGTGTGTCAGGGAAATCGACCTTTTCTCTTTTCGATAAGTTCTTTGACATGGCTGATATAAATTTTGTATCGGCATATTCAGTAGGGTCTATAGAGTTTTGACCTGATTTATATACAAATATCATTGCTACAGATATTGCGCTTACAGCAAGAATTGCACTTAGTGCTATAACTATAATCTTTTTTGCTTTTTTCATTGTTTATCATCCTCTTTTACTTTTCACAAATTCTACGTATTTTTTTTTATCTTCAACTTCATCATCTGATAAATCACCTACTAATTTGAATAACTCTTCTTGTGCAGATGATTTATTATATAAGCTGCATTAAGTAATCTATATTAATAATGTACTTAATGCAGCCGGATAATTGAATAAGTTCGGACAAGAATACATAGAACTTATTCAATTATATATTAGTGATAGTTTCAGCTTCATTTAACAGATAATCAACGCTGACATTAAAGTATTCAGCAATTTCGTTTGATTTTTTATTCTCGGTGTACTTTTATAGTTTAGCCAATTTGCAACTGTGCTTTGTGATACTCCAATGTTTTGAGCTAAGCGGTAATACTTATTTGCGTTTTTTATTAAATGTAATAAATTTTGTGAAAAATCCACAAAAGCACCTCCCCCAATTTGTAAAAAAATACTTTGAATATTTATGTTGACTTACATATATCAATCAGAGTATTTTCTACGGCAGATAATTTTTCTTCACTTAAATGACCGATTTTGTAAAGAACAATATTTTTTGACAATGTAAAAATTTTATTTGGTCTTATATTACTGTCATAGTGGAAGTTGCCGGAGATTAAGTCGCATTCGCTTATCTTTATAGCATAATTATCATGCGCATTTTTGGATGTTATTTGCACTAACCATAAATCATCACCTTTAAGACTTGCTACAACTAATGCAGGGCGTTTCTTTTGGCCTGATAAGTCAGTGAACGGAAAAGGTAAAACAACAATATCACCCTTTATAAATCTTTCCAAAATTCGTCCTCCTCATTTGTCAGCCAGTCAGTTGCCAATGACGGTTCGCTCAACGCAAGACAGCTTACTTCATCAAAATTTAATTTAGATGTATTTGATGAAATAAAACGTATATAATCATAAATTTCTATCAGTTTATAGTTTGGCATATTGTCTATTAATTTGTTTATAGACTGCCGTATAGCTGCGTTTTCGTTATAGGTCATTATTGCCATGACAATCCCTCACTTTCTCTATATATTATATCATGCCATATACGGATTGTGAATATGAAATTTTTAGTATTCCATTTAATTCGTCCTTTTACTTTTCACAAATTCTATATATTTTTTTACATCTTCAACTTCATCATCTGATAAATCTGCGGAAACAGCAGAAAGGCGTTGGTCTGTTTTTTGAATACTTTTATCAGATAAAACATATTCAATTTTTATATCTAAATAATTAGATATTTTGTCTAACGCAGTTTCGGATGGATTAGTCCCTCTTTTTTCCCAATTATGGATAGTACCATTAGATAGACCACATTCGCGTTCTAATTGTGCCTTAGTAATACCACGTTCCTTTATAAGATTAAGTATGCTATTGGTTAAATTGTTCAAAAACCATCACTGCCTTTTGTCTAAAATAAAGTGCTTTGCTTTGTTCATTGTTTATTATCTTCTCTTTTACTTTTCACAAATTCTACGTATTTTTTTATATCTTCAACTTCATCATCTGATAAATCACTTACTAATTTAAATAACTCTTCTTGTGCAGATGATTTATTAGTAGTGATAATTTCATCTTCATTTAACAAATAATCAACGCTGACGTTAAAATATTCAGCAATTTTTATGATGTCTTGTTGTGACGGTGAAGATTTCCCGTTTTTCCAGTCGGTTAATTTGCCTCTGTAACCGCCTATTAATTGATTTAAAAAGGATTGCTTAATACCTTTTTGTTTAGCTAATGTCAATATTTTGTTGACTACATTAGACATATAATCACCTCTGTAAAATCCGACAAAAATCAGAGTAAAAATTTGTAGAATATCCACAAAATCTGATTTTTTGTCGGATTTTGTGTTGACATCTGACTTTAATCGGAGTATAATAACAAATGTAAGGCAAGAGAATTAAGGCGCTCAAACTTTACACTTGTTCCGGTATGAGCCGGTTACGGCTCCGTTAGTCCGAATACCGGACTGCTCATCAGCAATATAAAGGGTATCGGCGGCCCACCACTGCTATCCTTTATATTTTGCCGATATATCTTACCATTGTTAGAAATGCTTATGTACCTACCCCTTGAATATATTCCTGAATACATCGGGTACATAAGTATTTTCTTCAATACAACATGAAAGGATGTATTGCGTTATGAAGTCGGTCGATAAACATAATTTTGACGAAGGACATTGTTCAAATTGTTTATTCAAACAGGAAGCAGTTGATCTTTTCACAAGAATGGTTATGAAAAAAATCAATCAAGAGCATCCTGAACTTCGACAATATATAAGACCTCAGTACTTTACATCAGTATGGAGCGAGATTCTTGAAGAATCACTGATGGAATGCATTATCGATCGGTTTACAGATTTTCTTCAGGGAGAAGTTCAAGTAGATAATCTGCCGACACATTGAAATAATCACATAGTATTTTCAGACTGTCATACTTGGGTAGTTGGCGACCGCTTTTCCATTGACTGATTAATCCTTCGGTAATACCAGTATCTTTGGATAATTTATAAGCAGTCACATTATTATTTTGTAAAAGTTGTATAAATAAGTCTTTAAATATTTGTGCAACTTCCATAACTTTACATTTATAAAGTAAAACGTTGACTACTTTACAAATGTAAGGAACATTCGTTATATGATGAAAGGAGCGTTATACTATGGATGACCATCTAATAGAAGAGCTTTTAGATAGGCTTGCAGATAGACTACTCCCGTTTATAATTAACAAACTCTCAAAGGAGTTAGCTTCTTTTGACGCATTGCATCAAAATGAATCTATTTCTGATAACCAACGTGAAAACCAATGGGGGTCTTCGGAACATCTGGATCTGGACGTTTTACAGCCTGTAAAGCAAAGTTTAACTGTTGTAGGCTCTGAATTACACGAATCGGAGACCCGTCAGAATGAGATCCCTCAATCATCACCAATTGTGGTTTGCAGAAATATACCTGACGTACAATGATTAATTGATTGCCATGAGGTATAGTCATAGCAACTTCATATTCATTGCCGATTGATAAATTAAAATCAATAATAAACTGTCTTACCTGTGTTGTTATTTCTTCTGATTTATCAATAGGAGAGAAGTCTATAATAGTATTTACGTGATTGTTTGTCATTGTAAATCAATCCTTTCACCGATTAATCTCAGGGTTATCGGTACGTCCGAGGAGGTAATAATTATGATATTCCAATCCAATGTGATTACTGAACAAAACATATATTGTGCAGCTAATATATTACAAAGCATCTTTATTTTAAAAAATGAAAATGCAATGGAGAACTGCAAGCTATGCAAGCATAGAAAACAATGTTATTTTATTAGTAATGCTCCCAATGAACAACTCATTGCCGCAAGGGGCTTCTATGAAATGCTTAAAGCATTTGAAACCCAAACTGGCATTTATTTGGGGGTTGGTACATCATTAATTGATACCTAACATCTTTGTTGCTATTGATGAAGCAACGCTGCTGAGAATTTCTAAAGAGGCTGAACCTACAGTTGAAGCAATCTTACTTTTAGCTTTGTTATAAATAGGCTTAGGTCGGATTGTTTCAATAAATTCGTGTCCTTTAAATGTCAAATCCTGAACGCGTGCTATCATAGGTGATGCAAAGCCCAGAGTACTAATTAACATGGCGTTTAAATAACCACCTTCATAAAGTTTCAGGCAGGTATAATGTAATTCATCTTCAGCGTAATCGGATAATAGTGTGTGCAATTTATTAATTGTCCATTCGTCACCAAATTCTAATTGGTTCTCAATGGTCAACATAATATCGCGTACACAATCATAGTTCAATTTCATATTGAATTATATCATCCTTTCATCATTTATTTATGGCGGGGTTATCGGTACGCCCGAGGAGGTAGTCTACTGAACAATCAAGATAATCAGCTATATTTTCAAAAACTTGAGCTGATGGAGTAAAATCACGTTTTTCCATATCATATATGAGACTTTTTCGGATTTTACATTCTTCAAGTAACTTTGATATTGTTATTGACTTGATTTTGCAAGTAGTTTTTATAATTTGCGCAGTTTGTGCATTATTCATAAACAATACCTCCTTGGTTTGTGAAACTATCACAAAATTACGTGGATTTACGTAATTGTATTGACTTTACGTGAATTTACGTATATAATAACAAATGTAAGGACAACGAAGCCATAATGAGCCCTCTAAACTCATTGCTTAGTAAATTGTCCTTGCCCCTCCAGTTGAGGGGCGATTATCGAACGGAATTGTAACTGTTCCCCAACACTACATCCGTCCATCCTTTCACCGATTAATCTCAGGGTTATCGGTACGTTCAAGTAGATAATCTGCCGACACATTGAAATAATCACATAGTATTTTCAGACTGTCATACTTGGGTAGTTGGCGACCGCTTTTCCATTGACTGATTAATCCTTCGGTAATACCAGTATCTTTGGATAATTTATAAGCGGTCACATTATTATTTTGTAAAAGTTGTATAAATAAGTCTTTAAACATTTGTGCAACCTCCATAAACTTTACAAAAGTAAAGTAAGAACATTGACTACTTTACAAATGTGTGGTATAATAACAAATGTAAGGACAACGAAGCCATAATGAGCCCTCTAAACTCATTGCTTAGTAAATTGTCCTTGCCCCTCCAGTTGAGGGGCGATTATCGAACGGAATTGTAACTGTTCCCCAACACTACATCCGTCCATCCTTTCACCGATTAATCTCAGGGTTATCGGTACGCCCGAGGAGGTAGTCTACTGAACAATCAAGATAATCAGCTA
>JAUNPN010000236.1 GCA_030536655.1 bacterium
TGACGATTGGAAATAAAGCATATCAGCAGGCGAAAAATACTTCCGGCATTTCACGCGCCGCTTTTGACGCTGTTCGGAAACAGCAGGAACGTAAAAAGAAGAATCCGTTTATGCATTTTTCAAGTATGTACAGTTTTCCGAAGGTACAGAAGGAAATTGCCTTACGTCCTCAAAAGACTTTCAAAGCTCGTCAGGAAATGAATAATAAGTATGGAATTGATACTGACAGCTTTAATATTAAGGATTTTGAACAGTGGGCAAAAAAATACGGCGTTGCATACGATTCTACCTTTAATAAAATTGACGAGGGTTTTTCACATAAGATAACCGAAAATGGCTTTGAGCCTGTAAGTAAGGAAACTCTTGAAGATGCCCACAAGTTACTTGTTTTAGCACAGAATAATACTAATCTTAATATGTCGGCCGCCGCAGTGGCCGCTATTCATGCTAATGACGCATTCACATTTGGACTTTCTACTAAAATAAGTGATAGCGCACTAAGAGATTATTCACGAAAAAATCACAATAATGAATTACTCTATGCTCCAACTGCAACAGGCGCTGAGTATATGGCGCTTAACCGCGAAAAACACCCAACCGCTGCATTTATAGGTGAAACCGGCGGTACACTCGCTTCCATGGCTGCCACTGCGGCTGTTGGCGGAGCAGTGGCCGGAGCCGGTCGTCTTGCTGCCGCTCCTGCATGGGTTCGTTCTGCTGTTTCTCAGGGAGTGAGCTTCGCTGTTAATGAAGGATTGCAGACAGCCGGACATGGCGGCAGCGCAAAGGATGTAGTTATTAATTCCGCAAGAGCCGGATTAGCCGGAGCTGTCGGCGGCGGTGTTCAAGCTAAGATCGGTTCTGCGACAAGAAATGTTTTGTTTGATAAAGGACTTCAAAACAAAATTGCTCCCGAAATTGCCCGTAATGCCATTGCATCGGCTTCGGACGCGGCGGCTCAGTCCGGAGTGAATTTTTTGCTCTATTCAAAGGATAACAAGCCTACTTTGGAGGAAACCACAAAAAATGTTCTCGTGGCTTTCGCCTTCGGCGCAATTTACTCGGCTAAGGATACGATCAAATTATCCAAGCGCTCAAAGATCCAGCTTGATAATCTAACCGACAAAGTGAACGCCGATTATCAGGCTTTGGTGCAGAAGGCTAATAAGAATTATTCCAAAAGCGGTGAATTCAACAGTGAACTTGCTTCTTTATCCGGAAATATTGAGGAATATTCAAGAGCTGTACGAGATTACTTGGATGGCTACGGATATTACGGAAAGATTGACGGTCATTTGGTAGACCTTGAACCCGGCGCACGCTTTGTGGGACAGGAGAAACAAGTGAAAGCTATGCGTGATAGCCTTGATACTATTATAAGCCGAACGCAGGAAATTCGCTCGGCTGCTTCAAAATTTGGTCAGCTTAAGCTTGGCAGCGGCTCGGTGACGTCTGCTGCTGACGATGCTTTTCGCGCAGGTCTTTCTCATTCATCAGCTGTACGCGGATACAATTTTACAAAGCGACTTGCCCGGAATACGGGTACAGACGTTAATATCAGTAAACGCGTATTTGTTCCGGGAACAAGAGATGAAGTGAACGGCTTCGCCAATGTTGCAGACAACAAAATTGCTTTATCAAGAAATGCGGATTTTGGCATGACCCCGGCTCAGGTGGCAGCTCATGAGGGAGGTCATATCGCGGCGGCAAAGGCTCCGGAGGAATTTGGCGAATACAACAAGACTGCTCTTGACGCAGCTATGAGAAACAACAAGGATTTATTCGGCAAGCATATAGAAAGTCTTAAGGCAAGAGGATATTCCCCGGAACAGATTGATGAGGAAATTGCGGCTGAGCTTACGGCTCCGTTCGCCGATAGTCAGGCGGTTATTAATGCCCTCGCCAAGGATACTCCTCAGATGGCAAGAACAGGGCTTAAAATGATCAGCCGCATTAAGGCTACTCTTAAGGATTTATCCGGCAACTCTTACACCACTCCGAACGGACTTAAGCTCACCTTCCGCGATATTGATGAGATGGGGGTTAAGTATGCCCGCGCTATTAATGCGGCAGGTAGGATTGATGAAAAATACACAGACAAGGTTAACAACAATGTACGATATTCTGTAAAAACAGATGCAAACGGCGATACTTATATCGAGATTGACGAGGATATTTTAAATGGTGTTCCGGAACAGGACTGGGGAAAAGTTACAAAAGAACATTTGAGAAAATTTTCAAACGGTATTCCGTATAATAATGAGATAGTACAAGTTAGCAGTAAATCAAGAGGAAAATTTACACATTCACGATATAATAATAGCTTGACCTTAGATGATAAAGCTGATAAATTCAGGATGGCGAATAATATAGATGAGATAGTACAGAATCAAATAAATACTAATTTAGAAGATTTGCATCACGAGAGAAAAGATAATATAGTTCACTTTACAAGAGGTAACTCTATCATAAAAGTCGGAGACCATGAATTTATTGGTGATGTGCTTATAGGAATAACAGATACTGGAGAAAAATTACTGTATGATATAGTAGATTTACAGCATACAAAAATACAGAATCATCATCTTCCGGGCCGCAATAAAGCAGTATCCGTGACATTAGACGATGATTCTGTATCTGATAATAGAATATCACAATCTAATACAAATGTCAATACCTACGGTGAAAATAATTCGGATATTCGCGAAAGCCGTAAGAACAATTATGTCGCATTGC
>JAUNPN010000237.1 GCA_030536655.1 bacterium
TACCATCGCGGTCAACGTCATTCCAGACTTCGCCGCCTATCATTCCCGCTGCAACCTTAAAACCAATCTCCGGTGGCCATATACCGTACAAATCTAACTCCTCACAGTAATCATTAATTCCAAATTCCCAGCTCTCATATTTTATATTGTTTTGCGTTGTACAAATATATTCTCCGTTTTCAGAAGTGGGCGTTTCTGCTGTCAACGTATAATCGGCTATTGGAATTGAATCAAATATATAATATCCATTTTCATCTGTAATTTGCGTATAAACTTCTCCTGTTTCATCGTTTGTAAGTGTGACCTTTACATTAGACATAGGTGGTTCACCATCATTTATACCATCGCCACGAATATCTTCAAATACTGTACCAAAAACAGCACTCTCATAAGTGTATCCTATAGGAATATAACCCAAATCACCCTCATAAAGAATCACCAGATCATCTGTTGTTAATATCGCTTTTGAGCCGTTTTTGTCCGGCATAGCAGCAGATATATAAAAGCCATCATACCATTTTTGCTCTTTAGAGTCATAATTCTCCTCTAAATATATTTCAGGGATATAAGAAAAACCCTGTTTATCTGTAACACTTGTTGAAACAACTGAATTGTCACTACCACGCTCTACACTTAATGTAACATCGGATACAAATTCCTCGCCATCATCATATTTGCCATTACGGTTTGCATCAATAAATACATCTACCTCTAATGATGCATATGGAGTGTAAAACCCTATATCGTCTACCCATATAGATTCACCTGCTGTCACAGTTATATCATCATTATTCATCTGTGCATCCATTGTACTGCACAGTACAACATTATGACCGTTATCCGGTGTTTCATAGGCAATGGAGTATCTTCCTGTAGGTAAATCAGGAATTATGTATAAACCATCTTCATCTGTCCTTGTTTCATATTTAAAATCAGCATTATCCCATGACTGAACGCTGACAAGACCATTGACTACCGGCTGTTCTCCCATATCCCATATGCCATCGCCATAATCATCAAGCCATACATAGCCTAAAATATATCCTGTATCAGAAGTATGATACCCCACGTCTATCGTTTGAGATATACTATCACATACTGCCGCTGTCCGTATATCTGTAGTAATTTTATAAGACACTTCATTTTTCTGCGGAATATCTGTAGTAATTGTATAATACTCTGCCGGAAGTGCTTCAAAACTATATGTGCCGTTTTCGTCTGTCTGTGTTGTATACACCTTTCCTGTGCTGTCTGTTGCATATACAGTTATACCAGCAAAACCGTTCTCATAAGAATCCTTCTTTTTATTTCCGTCTATATCATCAAATACCGTTCCGGATATATTTCCTTCGCCAACCAAATCTGCGATACCAACATTAAATACTGTATCTTTGTTCAGTGATACCGAAATATTTTTTTCGATATTTTCAGTAGTAATAAACATTTTTCCAATTGCTGATGTATCTACAGACACAATATATTCACCTATCGGAATGAGCTTTAGAGAATACTTACCTTCGCTGTCGGTTGTCGTTTCATATACAATGGAGCTGTCATTTTTGTTTACCAGTTTTACAGGAATACCCCCTATACCTGTTTCGTCGCTTCCTATAACCTTATCTGTATTTACGTCTTTCCAAACAGTGCCGGAAACTCTTCCCACATCATAAGCAAAAGTAAATCCATAAATCATATTGTTAGTAAGCTGAAATGCGGAACCTTTATTTGTCAATTTATTAGTCCCCATAAAAAAAGATTGCTTGCCATCTACTATCGGAGCATCCGCATCAAGAAAATATTTACCGGGAGCTAAATTCACAAAATCATACACTCCATTAGAACCGGAAATGCCTGATGAAATAATCTCATTAGTTTCTCCGTTATAAAGTCTCACTTCTACACCGCTCACAGCCTCACTTGAACCAAAATAAACACTTCCATCTCCGTTATAGTCAAATCCCGTCCATGCTCTAATATTCACTGAGCCTTCATATATGCCTATATCATCCACAAGTGTAGTCTCGCCATTTTTAACATTTGTAATGTTTTTGTTTGTTCCCGTTTTGCTCTTATATGGTATATTCGGACTTGAAGGCTCCGGGGTTTGTACCGTTATTGAATATTCTTCATTTTCTGCCGCTTCAAACCTAAAACAATATTGTCCCGAAGCATCAGTGGTTGTTGTATATGTTTTATCTCCCACCTGACACTGGACAACAACGTCTTTAAGCGGATAATCTGCACTGTCGTAAAAACTAGATATAGATGGTTCACGCACAAACATATCATATTTTCCATCGCGGTCGCTATCATAGTATACCTTACCTTCAATCTGTGCAATACTTTCAGAGCCTATCAATGTCACTGCCTTACCCATCTCAACAGTTTTGTACGAGTAACTACCCAACGGAACATATGACCAAATATCAATTATACTCCTATCACTGTTCGCACAGTTCGCTCCAATTACAGAAGTATCAACGCCTTCAATCGAATGGTCTTGCTTATCGCCCACATCCCAATTATAGTCATAACGGGTTACATCTGTATTTTTATTGTTATAATAAACAGTAGAACGCTCTGAAACAGAAACATTCTCATCCAATGGGTTCAGCAATGTAAGCTTAAATCCATCATTAAAATTCTCAACATCATTGAAGAAGAAATGGACTTCTCCGACGTTTGGTTTAATTACTACTTTACTGTCCTCTCCGTCAAAATATGTTCCT
>JAUNPN010000061.1 GCA_030536655.1 bacterium
TATGCAAGTTCAATGCGTGCTAAGCCGTTAGGCGTTAATTAATCAGTGATTCCTTTATTTTTTATTTCTCACAATCTCTCTCCATTCAAGATCACCGTGCCGCAGTCCCTGAACCAAAATCTCCGCCGTTCCTATATTAGTGGATACCGGGATATTCATACTGTCACAGGCCTTTAATACATCCGCCATAAATATGTCGCTTTCCTTGTTGTATTCACCATCAACAAGTGCAATTACCATATCAATCTCATTGTAGCGAATACGGTTTGCAATCTGCTCCATTCCGCCTTTGCTTCCATCGAGGAATTTAAGCGTCGACAGCGGAGTTGTACGGCTGAGAACCTCTGCCGTCACTCCCGTTGCCATCAGTGTATGCTTTGATAAAATACCGCTGTAAGCATTGCAGAAATTAGACATTAAATCCTTTTTCTTGTCACTTGCAAATAATACTATATTCATATCCTGCCCTCCCATTCACCATTAATACAAATACATATACATTTTACCCCATTTTAGCATCTTTGTCAAGTGATTGCTTATATTTTTTAAATATTCCCGCCATTTATTCCTGATTAAGCAGCACTGCGGATACTGCTCTTGCAATATTTTTTCCGCCCTCCTTCGCTTCCGAAAGTGTATTGCCGTTGCTGCCGACTTCAAAAAGCAGACTGCCGTTTGTGGTGTGCATATTAAATCTCTCGCGCCTTAAATTAATCGGCCTCATCATTCCCGGATACATTATCTGCGCCGCATTCTGTATCTTTGAAGCAAGCTTGAAATTCTCCCTCCACTGCGGATGGCTTAAACCCATTGCATCGGTTCCGCATACTATCATAACCTTTGCCGTCGGCACTCCGTTTATATCGCAGGCAACCCTAAGCTTTGAACCGTCATTATAAACAAAAGCATCTCTATGTACATCAAACACAAGCTTGATCGATGAGAATTCGTTCATATTCTTTTTCACTGTTTCAAGTTCCCTCGTATATGCCCCCTGGTATGTAGGATAATCATGCACGGTCGTATCATGCACACACTCGATACCATAGCTCTCAAACACCTCGCGCATACTCTCGCCTACCGCGACCATGTTCTTTTCATCATCCGTTGTTCTCTCCGAATCACTGCTCATGCCATCTCCCACATAACACTCCGTAGTATGAGTATGAACAATCAGTATCTGGGGTCCGCTTCCGTCAAGCTTTATATTTAACGGCTCGGCGCACAGTGCGTCCGGATTTACCGAATATCCCGTTGCGTTGCTCACGGATATCCCCGTTGAAGCAGCTATTTCGGCATATGCCGGAAGTACATCCTTCTCCTGCTCCGGAGCATCTGTAGGCTGTTCTGACGGAGGAGCCGTTTCTGCTTCATCAAAAACTGAGGAATAACTTTCCATTATTGTTTCCGGTTCTCTTACGTCAAATCCGAGAAGCTTCCTCAAAAGCTCTCCCGCTCCCTCCGTTTCCCGCGAGCCGTCAGGCAAACCTTCATTAAGAAGCTCCTCATATGGTATTTCTTCCTCGTTAAACACCATCTCTGTACGTGTATGCGTTATATATGACCTTAACGCACAAATTGTTACCGCCGTAATTGCCGCAGCAGCGACAAACATTTTTTTGTTTATTCTCATTGTTATAATCTGAACTCCTTTCACCAATGCGTTTGAGAAAAGAGAAGCAAGCAGATTGCCGTTATGAGGGGGCGAAGTTGTACGCTGTACTTCAAGCCCCGAATGACGGCAAGATGCGATGCTTATCTTTTTCCAAACTTGTACCAATCCTTTGTTTATCCGAAAATTTTAAACTTATAATCCGAACTACTTTCACCAATGCGTTTGGGAAAAGAGAAGCGGTGCTTATCTTTTTCCAAACTTGTACTATATCCATACATTTTTATTTCATTTTGGACAAAAATATGTCAACTTTTTTTCTCAAAAAAAGCTTGCAAATTTTTCTTACCTATGGTATACTTATTTAGAATACGGACGGTCCTCTGCCTGTGGTCGGCAAGAACGTCTCAGAATACAAGGAGGAATTAATGATGAACGCAACAGAAATCATTAACGCTATTACAAAAGACCAAATAAGAAATGACCTTCCTGAATTAGAGGTCGGCAGCACAGTAAAGGTTTACCAGAAGATTGTCGAAGGTTCAAGAACAAGAACTCAGATGTTCGAGGGTACTGTAATTAAGGTTCAAGGCGGCGGTATCGCCAAGACATTTACTGTAAGACGTATTTCCTACGGCGTAGGCGTAGAAAAGACTTGGCCGGTTAACTCACCTAACCTTGAGAAGATTGAGGTTGTAAGAAAAGGTAAGGTTCGCCGCGCAAGACTTTACTATCTCCGCGACAGAGTCGGCAAGGCTGCTAAGGTTAAGGAAAAAATCTAAGTTTCTTGACTTCGTTATAAAAAAGGGGCCTTGCGCCCCTTTTTTAAACTGAAAAACGGCATTGCGCCTTTAATGTATGAAAGGACGTGTTTTCAATGGATAATTACGAAAACAACAACAAAATCCAAAATTCGGAAAACGAACAGCCCGAATCGGCTGTTCAGGCTTCTACCGGCAAAATGGTTATCAAGGAAATTTGGGAATGGGTCTACACAATTGTAATTGCGATTGCAATTGCATTTTTAATCAAAGCCTTTGTCTTTGACGTAGTCAAGGTTGACGGCAGTTCAATGTTCCCCACACTCGAAAACAACGACAGGTTAATAGTAACAAAGCTTGGTTATGAGCCTAATGCAGGTGATATTATAATCCTCGACAGCCGATACAAGGAACGTGAGGAATACTTTGATAAGCTTGCTCTTACTCAGGGCAAGGATGAGCTTTCTAAAATTGACAAGCTAATGAAAACTACATTCTCAATGCCGGAGGATTTGAAGAAGCGTTTCTATGTAAAGAGAATCATTGCTTTGCCCGGTCAAACAATAGATATACGCGACGGCAAGGTGTTTGTTGACGGAAATCAGCTTGATGAGGAATATTATCATGGCGTTACAACCGGCATAGATCCACGTCAGGAATTCCCTCAGACTGTTGGGGAGAATATGGTATTTGTAATGGGCGATAACCGTCCCAACTCAAAAGACAGCCGTTCGACAGAGCTAGGCCAGGTTCCTTATGAAGCAATCCTCGGAAAATCTCAGTTGAGAATTTGGCCGCTGAATAAAATAGGCACAACAAAATAAAGCAAACCGGCTGCCGCGATGCGGCAGCTTTTTTAAGGAGATAACATGGAAAACAGAATTCATTGGTATCCGGGACACATGGCAAAAACACGCCGCATGATTTCGGACAATTTAAAAATGATAGATGTTGTTGTTGAAATAATTGACGCACGCATTCCCCTTTCGGGACGCAACAGTGACTTTGACGATATTTTAAAGAGTAAACCGAGACTTCTCGTATTGAACAAGGCTGACCTTGCGGACCCGAACGTCACAAATGCATGGATAAGCGAGTATGCAAAAAATAACATTAAGGTTATGCCCGTAAGCTGTACAACAGGCGCGGGAATTAACAAGGTTTTCAATGAAGCAAAAAAGCTTGTTCAGGACAGAATTGACAAGGATGCCGAAAAGGGCCGCACAAGGACTCTGAAGCTTATGATGGCGGGAATTCCGAATGTAGGCAAATCAAGCCTTATAAACCGGCTTGTCGGCAAGGCAAGCACAAAAACAGGAGATAAGGCCGGTGTTACTAAGGGCAAGCAGTGGGTTCGCGTGAGAGGCGATGTGGAGCTTTTGGATATTCCCGGCATGCTTCCGCACAAGCTTGAGGATCAGGAACGCGCAAAGCTGCTTGTATACACCGGAGCAGTCAAGGATGAAATTATGAACACTGAACTTCTCGCTTACGACCTATGCTCACACTTACGCGACACATATCCTGAGCTTTTGTGCGCAAGATACAAGCTTGATTCAATTGACGGGCTTGAAGGCTACGAAATCCTTGAAAAGATAGGAAGGAAACGAGGATTTATTATTTCAGGCGGCGAAACCGATATGGAACGCGCGGCAAACATTCTGTTTGATGAATTCCGCGGAGCAAAAATCGGCAGGATTACACTTGAAAAGCCGGAATAAAAAAAAACGGGGTTCATACGAACCCCGAATTATTCTTAATTAGTCTACGATAAACGGCTTAAGCTCTTCAATGAACTTCTCGCAGTCATCACTGTGAACCTCAACCTTGATCGGCTGTGATAAGTCTAAGCTGAAGATCCCCATGATTGACTTTGCGTCTACAACATATCTGCCTGATGTTAAGTCTACATCAAAATCGTACTTGCTTACTACATTTACGAAATCCTTTACGTTATTAATTGAGCTTAATAATAAGTTAAATGTTTTCATAACAAATCCTCCTAACCTATGCGTGCCGTCATAACTCAACGGCGTCGTATTTATGTGTGAGTTATTATTGTTCATACAGCCGTTTCCCGCCCGGCTGTTGTAATCACTGTCCTTGTGGTTACATTGATATAATACCTCTTTTTTGGTAAATAGTCAAGCAAAAAAATACATTTTTTTATTTTTTGGTTAAATATACTAATAAAATATAGTTTTATTTGACAAATCCAACAGATTTGTCTAATAACAAAAAAAGTGAAAGGAATGATTATGTATGAAAAAAGCCGCCTTTTACACCCTCGGCTGCAAGGTAAACCAATACGAAACAGAGGCAATGGAGGAGCTTTTCCGCAATGCCGGCTATGAAATTGTACCGTTTAGCGAAGCTTCGGACGTATATGTTATAAATACCTGCTCCGTCACAAGCATGGGTGACAGCAAGTCCCGCCGCATGATAAGACGAGCAAGAAAGAACAATCACGAAGCTGTTATAGCTGTTACCGGCTGTTATGCTCAGACAGCTCCTGAGGAAGTTCTCGCTGTTGAGGGTGTTAATCTCGTGATCGGCAATCAGGGCAGAAAGGATATAGTTGCAAAGGTCGAGGCTCTGAATGGATATGATAAAATAAATGATGTTTATGACATTATGCAGACACGGGAATTCGAGGAGCTTAATATTACTCACTATGAACACCGCACGCGCGCCTTCATAAAAATACAAGACGGGTGCAGCCAGTTCTGCTCCTACTGCATTATTCCCTATGCACGCGGTCCTGTAAGAAGCCGCAGAGAACAAGATATAATCGCTGAAATTCAGGAGCTTGCAAAGAACGGCTATACTGAATTTATTCTGACAGGTATTCATGTTGCCGCCTACGGTCACGATTTGGAATGCACCTCATTAGCGCAGCTTATAAACAGCATCGATAAGCTTGAAGGCGTAAAGCGCATACGCCTTTCCTCTATAGAGCCGATGACGCTGAATCGAAAGTTTATTGATGACATAAGCAGCGCCGAGAAGCTTTGCCCGCACTTCCATGTTGCACTTCAATCCGGCTGTGACGCCACCTTAAAAAGAATGAACCGTCACTACACAACAGCTCAGTTTAAGGATATTGTTGACGGACTTCGCGAGGCCTTCCATGACGCTGCGATTACGACTGATATTATGACAGGCTTTCCGGGAGAAACCGACGAGGAATTTACCGAAACAGAGAATTTTGTCAAAGAAATCGGCTTTGCTGATGCGCATGTATTCCAATACTCAAAACGAAATGGTACTCCTGCTGCAAAACGTAAGGAGCAGATTGACCCTAAAGTTAAAGAGGCTCGTTCAAAACGAATTATCGAAATCACTCAGAAATCAAGAAATGATTTTCTTAACATTCATTTGGGACAGACCTCCGAGGTTCTGTTTGAACAGCGCGTCAATGACGGTTATTTTGAGGGAAAAACCGCAAATTATATTACCGTGCAGGTAAAAACCAATGAAGAATTGCACGGACAATACCGAAATGTAAAGCTTATGGATGTGAAGGATAATATAATGTATGGAGAATTAGCATGAAACTGACACCGAAAAAATTGAAAGTAAGCGCAAATATAAATATGGCATATGTCATAAACTATCTAAATAAATATCTCGGCTATTCCTTAGAGGACGCTTTTAAGGAATTTATCGGCACTCAGTGCTTCTGTGAGCTTGCCGATTTAAGAAGCGGATTATGTACCGCAATGCCCCCGGAGGTGCTTTTCCTTTTCGAGGAGGACAGCCGTATTGAGCTTAAAGAGAACGATGAACGCATAAGCGGCGCTTTCGAGATTGAACCGAAGCTGCAATATCTTGTGAATATGAGCGAAGCATTCCGCGAGACAAACACTATCAGTCCGAAAAAATATCCGGCATATATTGAAAAACACAACATTTGGCACAGACTAGAAAATGAGTATTCATCACTTTCAGCCATGAAGCGTGAAGATGTAATAAAAGCTCTGCAAAAATAATTAGCAGGATAGCTCATAATTAAATGAATCTAAAAACTTAGAGCCTATCCGTAATTAAAGAAGTGCATATTGTGAAGTCGGATTTTTTTCTGCTGCGGTGAGCTGTAAACAGCTCACCTATGACTTGTAAAGCAAGTCATACGGTCAGATTATTCCAAAAATTTGACGCATACCGATGTATGCCGAGGATTTTTTAGGAAAACCCACAAAAATTATAAAAAAATACTTGACAAAATCCTTTTTCTGTGCTATAATAATATCTGTTGTGAGAACAGCATATGCGTCCGTAGCTCAGCTGGATAGAGTGACTGGCTACGAACCAGTAGGTCGGGGGTTCGAGTCCCTTCGGGCGTATAAAGAGAAGCATCCTTAATGCTTCTCTTTTTTTATATAAAAACAGGAGGAATTGTCTCGGCAGCTCCTCCCGTTTTATTATTCAACCTTCTTTGCTACAACCACAAACCGCTCATCGCTCGAATTATACGAACATGTAGACAGCGTAAGCAATTTTTCACCATAAACGGCATTTTCATTTGTTTCATACAAAGAAAGCTCCTTTACTCTTGTGACATAACTGTCATATTCATCTTCACCTGACGCTTTTACAAATTCATAATAGCGGAAGTTTTCCTTCTTTGTTGCGTAAAAAGCGCCGATTACTCTGTAACGTCCGGTATGATATAAGCTGTCAAAACTTATATATCCGTTTTCATCAAAAAATGATTTATTTTTATATTTCAGCAGCTGTGCAAGCATTGTCCCGGAACGCATATTATGACCGTATATAATCAAATTATCACTGTCATTGAAATTACACTCGTAATCCATAAACAGCATACCGCTGGCATTCTTTTTCTTGTCAAAGCCCCGTTTTAAATAAAACTCATTTCCGTCATTTACATACATAACCGGATAATCTATGTTAGTACCATCTACCTTAAGCCAGCCTGTCATATCATTATTCTGCTGATACAGCGGATAGTATTTGCTTATCATACCATTTTCCGCATAAGTTATAGCTTCTTTCTCTTCATTTTCTTGAGGGTGCTCCGCAGCAGTCTTTTCCTCCTCCTGATACACAATGTCCTGTATATGAGACATTTCCGCATTATCGTTACTTATTCCGAGGAAATAATATCCGACATATACCGCACAGCCCATAAAAATCAAAAGAGAAAGGAGCCTTACAATCAAGCGTCTGTTTTTCACCAGATACAATCCTTTCTCTTAATAATATATCAATTTCACAGATAGCGCATAGCTTCAGAGCAATCAATCATTATCCTTTCTTCTCTTTTCAATTGAAGGATATGCCATCATGCCAAGCGCAAACATCCCAACTGCCGCTGCACCGGCTATCGGAGCCGAATCATCAGTTTTCGGATTCGTTTTTGCTGTTGTCGGCTTTGATGTTGCTGTCTTTGATGTTGACGAAGTTTTCGACGTTGCTGTCGGTTTCGCAGTCGCTTTCGGCGTTGCTGTCGGTTCAACATATGTCTTGAGATTTACCGGTCCTTCATTTACAATACTCTCACCATCATTTAATGTTACAACCTGACTCGGCTTCTTCTCATTTAGCTGAATCTCTCTTTCAAGCTTGCCGTCCTTATTATAAATCTTTAAAACAGCTTCCTTGTCTTTTGCGGTAACAGTATATTTTCCCGGCTTAATCTCTCCGGCATCATTGCCTATATATCTTACCGAATTTTCAGGCTCCGGTGTTCCGGTAGGAGCTGCTGTCGGTGCTGCCGTTGACGCCGCAGGCGCCTGCGTCACCGCTGCTGTAACCGAATTCGGTGTCTGTACCGGTACAGGAACCGGTGTAACTGTCGGCGCTGTTGTCGGTATTGCCGTCGGCGCTGCTGTTGCCCCGGCCTCAACAGGATCTGAAACAATTTCCCACTTAAGCTTTTTTGCATTCTTTACCTGACTTGCCGAAGTGCCTGCCGGAACAGCTATCTCAATATCATATTTACCTATTTCCTCACTGTCATCTTCATTAAAGCGTCCGAGGAAAATATCAAGAACATATTCATTCTTCTTAGGCGAAACAACCTTTAAATCACTGCTCTTTGAATTATATACTACTGAATTTCCGTCTTTAATTGTAATATCATATGTATCCACAAGCTTCTGCGAATCATAAAGCGCATTTACCGCTGACGATTCTGTTGAAAGTCTTAAATAAACGTCAACAGGCTGCTTTCCATCGCTTTCGCTTTTAATCTCAAAGCTCTGATTTTCCTTAACATTTGCAGAATTAAGCGAATTTAATATATTCAAAACTGTTTTGACCGATACGGATTCTTTATCAAAGGTTTCATTTGACAAGGATACAATTTTTCCCTTTTCTTCTGTCACTGTAAGCTTAGACTTTACATCAGGTGACATTGTCGGCTCCGATGCTGCCATAACGCCTGCAGTACTGCCCATAGCCAATATCAATGCTGCTGATAACGCAACTGTCTTTTTCATTTTAATTTATCCTCCATTCTACCTATAGGTATACATTTATTGAGCTTTTTCAATCGTTTCGGTTATCTCTATATTTCCTTCGGTTATAACCGAATCATTCAAATCAAACCGGAATTTATAGCTTTCCACTCCGTTGCTTCCCGGAATTTCAGCTTGTTTTAGCTTTATCACTGTTTTGATATATCCTTCATAATCATATACCCGAACAGTTCCTGAGCCTTTTGCAGTGTATGCTCCGGCGTTAAAATCTGTACCAACAACATACTTCTGTCCTTCATTCAGCTTAAAGGTCTCTCCAAAAGCTTCCTGTTCAGTCCGGTCATCCGAGCCTATTCCTTCACCAAGGATATAACCGGTTTTATCCGCCTCATATGATACATATGTTTCATATTTCAGCTCACCCTGCTTATTGTATACTTTCACTATGCCGCTGTTTATTTCAACGCATCCGCCGGGCATAAACTTCATAAATGACACTGCCTTTACAGGCGAATATATGAAAGGACTCATAGCTGAAGCATCGTTTACTTTATTATCTTCAAGTTCTTTTTCATTTACAGCCGTAAGATATATTTTACCGGTGTATTCAAGGGTTCCTCCTGCCGGAAGCACTGTTCTCACAGTTTCATTACTGCTGAGTTTTCCCTTAAACAACAGCACTTCATTATCTGCGCCCGCAATCCTCATTTGCTTTGCTCCGGATATCAAATACGTTCCGGGCTCAAGCTGAAGCCATGTTTTCTCTTTATTATCTTCAATATATTGTATATTATCATTGACATTTGTTTCCCCATCGGTGTTATATTCATCCTCTCTGTCCGAACGGATGAATATCCTTGTCATTCCCGTATTGTAGGGTATTACACTGTCGGCATATACCTCCGCCGGTACACAGGAAAGCATACCTGATATAACCGATAAGGCTGTAATTTCCCGGAAAACTCCCTTCATAATATCAACCTACATTCTACACATTATATACTATATTATTATATCACACTTTTTCTAATTTGTCACTACTTTTTTTTTAAAAAAGCATAATTTACATATGCATCCTAATCCGTAGTATCCGTATTTGTTAATATTTCACAATACATATTTACTTAGAGCCTATCTTTAATTAAATTAAGTGCATCTTGCCTGCCGATTTTCCGTCATATTACCGAAAAAATTCTCAGCATACGCCGGTATATGCGTTGGATTTTTGGTATACTCCGGCAAAAAATCCGGCTTTACAATATGCACTTCTTTAACTCTTAATTGCAAATAACATAAAAAAATCCGAAATTTCCGTCTAAAAACGAAAATCTCGGACTTTTCTGCTTCTCAAGAAAACGCCTTAAAATAATCAAGCGTCTTAAACCGGCTGTCACTCTGCTCCAGAAGATAATTCTCGCTTATTTCTCCTATCTCTTTTATTAAGGTATCGTTCCCGTTAAATGACAGCATCCTTTTATCCGGACAGTTTATAAGATAATACAGCGCTCTATAGGTTGCCGCACTTATCCTCCTGCTTGTTCCGCGCATACATTCACTGCATACCATTCCGCCCTCGCGCGCGTCAAACGCAGCTATATCCTCCGAGCCGCATTTCACGCAGCTGCCCATCTCGGGAGCATAGCCCTCAGCGCACATCAGCTTCAGCTCAAATGCGCTCTTTACCTTCATAATATTATCATCCCGATAAGCCAGCGCATACACACAGTTCAGAAGTATTCCAAACAGCCTTTCATCAGGATTGTTTTCTCCCAGAAGGGTCATTACTGTTTCAGCCATGTACGCGCAGAGAGAAAGCTTTGCAATATCGTTCGAAACCGGCAGAAATGCATCTATTATATTCACGCTGTTCACAGACGCAGCATTCCCTCTTCCGCCGTATAAATCATAATCACCGTAGCACAGAAACTGAGCCGATGCCGCCTTGCTGTTGTTTTTTCCGCGCTTTACGCCGTAGATAACAGCCTTTATAATACCGCTTTTTCTCGTGAAGATACTCAGCATACAGTTGTTTTCACCGTAGTCGCTCCTCTTTAAAACTATACCTCTTTCCGAAAAATCCGCCATTTTACTTATCCTTCTTAAGGAAACTTACTCATTGCCGTAACCAAAATTCTTTATAAGGAAATCGCTGTTTCTCCAATCAGACTTTACCTTCACCCACAGTTCAAGATACACCTTCTTGTCCAGCATCTTTTCAATATCCACTCTTGCAAGCGAGCCGATTTTCTTAAGCATTTCACCGTTTTTACCTATTACAATGCCCTTATGTGAACTTTTCTCACAGAAAATCGTAGCATAAATATTCGTTATCCTTGCTTTTTCCTGCATTCTTGTAATCTCAATCGCTATTCCGTGCGGAACCTCCTTATCAAGCAGCCAAAGCATCTTTTCACGTATTATCTCCGCCGCAATCTGTTTTTCCGGCTGGTCGGTAACCATATCCTCATCATAGAACTGAGGTCCCTCGTCAAGATATTCCTTAATATCATTAAGCAGTATATCAACACCGTCCCCCGTCTTTGCGCTTATCGGAACAATAGACGCGAAATCGTGCATTGAGGAGTAATCCGCTATCATAGGAAGAAGATTTTCCTTTTCCACCATATCAACCTTATTCATAACAAGAATACAAGGAAGTCCCGTTTTGTTAATATTTGCCGCGATCTCACGCTCTACATCCTGAATCGGACGGTTCGCGTCCACAACGAATATAAGCACATCCACGTCACCCATCGTTTCATTCGCCGCATTTACCATGAACTCGCCAAGCTTATTATGCGGCTTATGTATTCCCGGTGTATCGGTAAAAACAATCTGCTCTGTATCCGTTGTATATATAGCCAATATCTTGTTTCTTGTAGTCTGCGGCTTATCTGAAATTATCGCTATTTTCTGCCCTGCTATCTGATTTAAAAGTGTTGATTTGCCCACATTCGGCATACCGATTATCGCAGCAAATCCCGATTTATAATTATTCTGCATTTAATTCTCCTATTCTCTGGTTATACCCAGTCCGTTCAATACTGCATCCTGCTTTGCAAACATTATTCTCTCTCCCTCCGGATCATCAACATGGTCATATCCAAGCAGATGAAGCATGGAATGTGCCGTAAGAAAGGCAATTTCTCTAAGGAAGCTGTGTCCGAATTCCCTTGACTGTTCTCTTGCTTTTTCCATTGAGATTACAATATCTCCCAAAACAATAAAATCTCCGTCCATTTCATAATCAGCGTCAAGGCAGTCTCCGTTCTCGTCAAATTCAAGCATTGGAAACGACAACACGTCGGTGGCGCGGTCAATGCCGCGCTGTTCGTTATTAATTTCTCTTATTTCTTCATTATCCACAAGGGTAAGGCTTATCTGAGCATCAAAATCACATTCCTCCGATTCCAGAACCGCATTGCATACCTCCTCAACCGTTCTTTGAAGCTCAGCAGTCCATTCTTCCTTATCCTGCGCGTTTTCTATAATTAGGTCTATCATTTGTCTTTCCTCCTGCGCTCCTTCTGCTCCTCGTAACGGTCGTATGCCCTTATAATCTCCATTACAAGAGGATGTCTTACAACGTCCTTCTCAGTAAATTTACAGAATTCTATTCCCTCTATATTCTGTAAAATACGCATTGCTTCCTTCAAGCCGGAACGCTTGTCTCCCGGAAGGTCTATCTGCGTAATATCTCCGGTTACAATCGCTTTTGAGCCGAAGCCGATACGGGTCAAAAACATCTTCATCTGCTCCGGCGTCGTATTCTGCGCCTCGTCCAGAATGATAAATGCATTGTCAAGCGTTCGTCCGCGCATATAAGCCAGCGGTGCAACCTCAATAACTCCCTTCTCCTGATAGCGCGCAAAGCCCTCCGCACCGAGCATTTCATACATTCCGTCATACAGCGGTCTGAGATACGGGTCAACCTTGCTCTGCAAATCGCCGGGCAGAAACCCCAGGCGTTCTCCCGCCTCAACTGCCGGACGGGTCAAAATAATCCTGTTTACTTCCTTCGCCTTTAACGCAGTAACAGCCTTTGCAACCGCAAGATACGTTTTTCCCGTACCGGCCGGACCAATTCCGAATACAATTGTATTATTAGTTATTGCCTCGATATAACGCTTCTGTCCGATGGTCTTTGTTTTAATCGGCGCGCCCTTTGAGTTAATTGCGATGCAGTCATCTCCCATCAGCTTTATATCAATCCCGCCGTTTTCCTGCTCCATTGTTATCGCATAAAGAATCTTCTGTGTATCAATACGCTCACCGCGGTCAATCAGTCCGATAAGTATGTTTATTACCTCGGAAGCCTTTTCAACATTATCCTCTTCACCCGTAATCCTAAGCGAATTCCCGCGCGATGACACATTCACATTAAGCGCTTTTTCAATAAGCTTGATATTTTCGTCAAAGCTGCCGAAAAGCGGCGCCAAATCCATGTCTTCTGAAATATCAATCTTTCTGACTATCAATATCCGTTTCCTCCGTTTTTACTTGTTCCTTTATAGGTATCTCTGCTCCTATGTCCTCAATACAGCTCATTGTAAGCTGTACCTTTATTTCGTTTTCTGATACATATTCATACTGTAAATCCTCATTAAGCAGAACGGCATTCCTGCAAAGCTTGCCCGCCGTCTTTTTTTCAAGATCCTCCTTTGCCTCCTGAAGCGCACCCTCAAGACTCATTGGCTCCGTTTCAACAATTACCTCCGTATACGTTGTGCCGCCTAATGCAAACCACAGAATCTCATGACGAAATTCCGAAGTATCATAGCTTTCATAGCTGCTTTCCTCTCTTTTATAAAGATTAAGCCTCTTTCCGAAAAGCTCAATGTAAGGTTTGTTTTCAGATTTTCCGGTAGACATTCTGTGTTCATATTCAAGCTTATACACAGCGCTCTCCCGCCGTTCCGTATAAGCCTCTGTTTCTGCCCTTGCGTGAACATATTTATACCGTTCCGGCTCTCCCTCCTTGAATACCGGAATTCTTCCGGAAACGATTACCTCGCCGGCTCTCACCACACTGCCTCCGTCAATAAGCTTTTCTCCGTTTAATGCCCGTACTGTTTTCAGATAAGCGTCACAGGACGCCGCAATACTGCACGGCTCATCTCTGTCAACAACCACAGGCGGCAGTTCATTTTCGCCTACCACCACATCAACAGATGTGCCGCTGATATACGCCCATGCCCACATAAGGCGAGGATTTCTTCTCAGAATAATATCCTTAACCTCAAAGCCGTCGGGTATATTTTTTTTCAGCGCCCCGGGGTATATTCCCGCCTCTATGAGTGCTGATTCAATATCCTCCCTAGGTACTGTTTCATTTCCGGTTATGCTCACCGTCCACACAAATTTCGGCGCCGCCGCCATGAATATCAATAATACCGCCGCACCGGCAATAAGTCCGTATCTTTTACCGAAACGGCGCTTAAGCTCAAAAAGTCCTCTTTTCTTTACAATATGTACTTTTGTACGTGTTTTATACGCTATAGGGCGGAGTAATTTAAAATCCCTCCTTGATATGCGTACTCTCACTAATCCGTCCGCATGATGCTCTATATTGCGGACATCTATGCCGCGCCTGGTGCAAATATTCAAAAATCGTTCCGCACCGCGCCCATATAATTCTATTATAACATATCCTTTCAAAAATTTAAAGAGTAAATTGAACAATTTTTAAAATTTTCCTTTCATTTTAAATCTATCTCCTTAACTGTTCCCTTTATAACCGCATAATCCTTCTCTATCCATTCAATCATCAGCCGTTCCCCGCGTATTTCAATGCCGTTTCCAAACTTAATTTCTTTATCGGCAATACCTTCAATACCTCCGTGGTTCTCAACAGTCAGCTCACCGCCTTTTACATAGCTGACCTTCGGCGTATTATCCACCGCGCTCTGTTCAACACCCCATACACGGCTGACCGCTCCTCCGATTTTACTCATTCCCTAATCCTCCTCCATATACTTTTCAGCCGAATTGTAAGCGCGCCGTAACCGATTGCAGCTGCAGCCGCCGAGATTGTCACAAGGCATGATGCTGACGCGCAGAACGCTCTGCTCATTGCCGGTGCAAACACCGCCTCCGTAACAGGGAAAAAATACAGGTACACCGCCGTATATAATGCAGCAATCAAGCCGTGAAGCAGCATTCCCGAAAAGTACGGCACAAGGGAAAAGCCATATTTCGCAATAACCGCAACAACCTGAGCGTGAACGCTAAGACCGCCGAAGCCGACAATAAAGGCTGTCATGACAAGCTTTTGTCCCATTTCAATATCCAATCCCGCTGTTCTGACAGTTCCGTTTACAAACTCAACCAAGCCGGAGGCAAGGGCATAGAGTGCGCCCTCCACAGGCAATAAATCCACAACCAATCTGCCCGCCATACCGAAAAACATTACCGCACCGCATACGGTAAGCATATTGCTCACAGCATTATGCAGCGCTATACTTACAGTTTCCCCGGCAGAACGCTCCGGGGTTGTCATAACAGTAGGAGGTGCGGTGTAGTCAGAACGCTTATAAAAACGAAATATTATTCCCACTGTAAGTGCGGAGAGAACATGTGCCGCATAGAGCATAACTCCAAGACGAATATTGCCATACACTGCGGCGCCGACCGAGCCTATTACAAACAGCGGTCCCGAATTATTGCAGAACGCGCAAAGCCGCTCCGCCTCAACCTTTGATATGTAGCTCCCCTCATAAAGCTGTCCCGCGGTTACCGCACCGAGCGGATATCCGCTTATTACTCCCAGCACAAAGGCGGACGCTCCCGCCGGACTTATCCCGAACAGCGGCTTCATGCAAAAACGGAACAGCCTTGAAAGCGTTTCGCAAAACCCGGAATAAATGAGTATGCCCGAACAAATAAAAAACGGAAACAGCGTCGGAACAATCATTTCACAGCAAATCCGCATTGACGAGCGCAGATATTCTATCGCCTTGTCCGGAAAGATGAGAATTAAAGCAATAATGCTTATTGAACTCAGAGGAAGCATAATTTTTTTCAAATTGATCACCCCTTGTTTTTAATTCTATCATATTACGGCAGCAAAAGAATTATTCACTGACATTAATTTTTGCAATAAATTTATTAATAGCCTATCCGTAAATTAAGCACATCTCACTTGCTGATTTTACGTGATGTTACCCCAAACATCCTCGGCACACGCCGGTATGCATCGAATCTTTGGAATAATCTGACCGGATGATTTGCAAAGCAAGTCATAGGCGAGCTGTTTACGGCTCACCGCAGCAGAAGAAAATCCGACTTCGCAACATGCACTTCCTTAATTGCGTATAAGCTCTAAATTTAAATTGTTTTAAAAAACATCTTGCAATCTCTTTAGAAATAATATATAATAAGATAAATAACGTTCGGAGGTGATGCTGCTTGCTGTACAACAAGGAGATAGATAACAATATTCTCATACAATTTATTATTTTATATGCGCTTAACAAAGCAGATGAGCTTGTGGCTTACGGGGATTTGTTAAACCTCGTTCTCGAAAACTGCAATATACGGTATACAGATTTTCAGCTTGCGCTTGATAATCTTGTGAACACCAAACATGCGGAAGGTTTGATTACCGGAAAAAATATTCAGAAATTTCGTATTACCGAAAAGGGGAAAAATCTGAAGGATATTATCACCCGCAGAATTCCGGTATATCTGCGCGAACCGATTGAGGAATCAGTCAGGAAGCTGCTGCATGACGAGCGGCTTCGCAACGCTGTGCGCGGAAAAATTTCTGCTGTCAGCCCGAACGAGTATACCGCCGAATGCGAGCTTTATGATGCGGACAATACCCGGCTGATGTCAATTTCTCTATATGCCGGTTCGCGCGAACAGGCTGAGCAGACTGTTAAATACTTCAAAAACAATTCAGAAATAATTTACGAAAGGGTTTTAGAGGCATTTTCGCCCGATGCAAAAATTGAGGATTAATATATGAGTAAAAAAACAACACACATAGTCATAGGAATATTTATACTGCTGATTGCAGTTGAGTGTGTATTCCTTATAAAAAGCTTCACAAAAACAGACGATACACTCACCGAGGTCAGAGCCGGTACCATAAGTATAGGTGAAAGTCTGACTCTAAAAGATACTGACAGCATATCACAGCTGCCATCATACACAATAACCTCCGACAGTTCCGCAGAGGACAGGCTGTTCATCATTGCAGAAGATTTACCGAAGCATAACAACCGGTTTGAAATTGTTAACAATGGAACTGTCTTGAATTATGACGAAAACAGACTGAATACAATAGTTCCGGAAAATGCGGAAAACACTGACATTCCGAATGATGCTCCGGTATACAGCGGAAGCTTCTCTCTAAGCGGAAAGGATGTTCCATGCTATACTACATATGACATTCACTTAATCGCGGTTTCGGATTTGCTGGAGCGTTTTAACGGCAAACTGAGTATTTTTTCATCTTCCGATGCGTCAGCTGCAGCAGCGGCGTCACCAGCTCCGCAGCAAACTCCGGCAGCCGGAGGAACAACAAGCGGCAGCGCGGCATCAATCCAAAGCGAAAAAAGCGAACTGCAAACAAAACGGCAGCTTCAGAACAAGGAAAGTGAAAAAATCATCATAGTACTTGACCCCGGACACGGAAAATCCTCCGGCTCCATGACAGACGCCGAAAAAACCGCCTCCGGCTTTGTAAAAACAAGCAAGGGCTGGGGTGAATGGCGTCACTGGAAAACAGGAACATCAAACGTTTCCTGCGAGGGCAGCGGATGCTCCGGCAGACATCCCTCAAACGGCGGATGCTGGTATCCAATCGGAAACGGCGACCGTGACAAAGAGCCGGCAATTAACCTTAACAACGCACTCAGCGCAAAAAAATATCTTAATGAAATGGGATATGAAGTTCGCATGACACGAAGCACAAATGAGGAAAACCCATCATTTACAAAACGGCTTTCCTACTGCTATCCCAACAATGACAGCAATCAAGCAGCTGACGCTGCATTATGCGTTGTCATTCACTCGAATGCAGGCGGCGGCAGCGGCAGCGCATATATCCATGCCGGAGGAATCTATGATCAGAAAATGAAGGATGATACCGGTGATTCCTTCGCCGAAAAAAGCAATGCTGCGGGAAAGATGATAAATGACAGGATAACATCTGAAACAAATCTTTCAACAAACGGCAGCGGCGTAATCAACGGTGAAGAATGGCTGATTGCTTTCTGCAAGTCGCCTGTCCCGGTAGCGTATCTTGAAATCGGCTTTTTCGATAATTCAAAGGATCTGGCAATACTAAATTCCGAATCTGAAAAAATCGGACAGGCTATCGCCGAAGGAATTGATGATTATATTAAGAGCTTATGGAAGCACTGATTAAATATAGTACGCAGTGAACACAGTCAGATTTTTCGT
>JAUNPN010000062.1 GCA_030536655.1 bacterium
TATATAATCTGACGAAAAATCTGACTGTGTTCACTGCGTACTATATTTAATCAGCGCTTCCTTAACAGCAAACGGGACGGTCATTGACCATCCCGTTTGCCGTATTTGAAAAAAGATTCCGTGAATGCTTCAGAGATTAGCCTCAAAGAATTCGCGCATTTTCTCAGACGCAGCGGCTTCATCTCCGCCTTCCGCCAAAACCCTTATGCTGTCATTCTGTTTAACTGCAAGTCCCATAACAGCAAAGAGTTTTGATGCGTCTGCTGTTTTTCCGTTTTTTTCTATTGTAATCTTACTTCCGGTAGCTTTTGCGGTTTTTACCAACAGACCTGCCGGTCTTGCGTGGATTCCAAGCTCATCCTTAATTACATACTCAAATGATTTCATTTTAGTCACTCCTTCTGCAGAAAATTTATTACGCTCCGGTATGGTTTCAGCGCAATTCAATAAGCGTATCCCTTGCGGTGACATTGCCGTCCTTTAATGTTCGGATACAGCTGTAATCGTCCGTATTGCACACTATCATAGGAATTGTTGTCTTATAACCCGCATCGTTTATTCCCTTTATATCAAACGATATAAGCAGTTCGCCCTTCCTGACCTTCTGACCGTTGCTTACATGAGTCTCAAAGAATTTTCCTTCAAGCTTCACAGTGTCAATACCGATATGGAGAAGTATTTCCGCACCGTCCTCCGAGGTTAGATTGACTGCATGCTTTGTTTCAAATACTTGTTCAACAATACCGTCACACGGCGCATACAGCTTTCCTTCCGACGGCTCAATCGCAGCTCCGTCTCCCAAGATTTTTTGTGAAAATACATCATCTTCAACCTCGTCCAGCGGAAGAACCCTGCCCTCGGCATGAGCCGAAATAATAACCGGCTTCTTTTGCTTTGACGGTTCAGATGTTTCATCCGGGGTTTTTACAGGTATCTCCGCCGCGTTTAACAATTCACCGGGATTGTCACTCTCCGGACGCTCCATAAAATCCTCAAGATTTGATTTTACAACAGCAACCTGAGGGCCGTAAATAATCTGAACTCCGTTTCCTTTGTGGATTACTCCCGACGCCCCGCTTGATTTAAGCATTGAATCCTCAACCTTTGAAGCATCCTTTACCGTTACCCGAAGCCTTGTCGCACAGCAGTCAACATCGGTAAGGTTATCCTTGCCTCCAAGCCCCTTAAGAATCATTGCACTGACCGTGTCTGAGCTTCCGCCGGCAGCCTGAGCAGCCTTTCGTTCATTGACGTCGGCTCGTCTGTAAAGCTTGGGTTCCACGTCGTCCGGTTCACGTCCCGGCGTTTTAAGATCCATTTTAGTAATCATAAAGTAGAATACAAGGAAGTATACAACCGCATAAATAAGGCCTATTATTACAATCCATATCCAGTGCGTCTTTGCGTTTCCCTGTAGTATTCCAAAGAGAAGCATATCAATAAAGCCGCCCGAAAAGGTCATTCCCACACCCACATTAAATATGTGCATCAGCATATATGAAAGTCCCGCAAGAATACAGTGAACACCGTACATAAGCGGAGCTACAAACAGGAATGTAAATTCCAGAGGTTCCGTAATTCCCGTAAGCATTGAGGTCAGCGCCGCAGACAGAAGCAGACCTCCGACTACCTTTTTCTTTTCGGGTCTTGCGGCCTTGTACATGGCAAATGCAGCCGCCGGCAAACCGAAAATCATAAATGGGAATTTACCTGCCATAAAGCGTGTTGCCGAAACACTGAACTCTGTTGTGGACTTTGACGCCAGCTCTGCGAAGAAAATGTTCTGCGCTCCCTGGACTAAGGTTCCGTCAACCACGGCTGAGCCGCCGACAGAGGTTTGCCAGAACGGCATATAAAATACATGGTGAAGTCCGAACGGAATCAGCGCACGCTCAATAATACCGTAAATCCATGTTCCGGCATATCCCGAAGCAATTACAAGGTTTCCGAGAGCGGCAATCCAGCTCTGTACAACCGGCCAGATATAGAACATGATTATTCCTACAATAAGATATACAAGACTGCTTATAATCGGAACAAATCGGGTTCCTCCGAAGAATGCAAGCACCTGGGGAAGCTGAATTTTATAGAAACGATTATGCAGCGCCGCAACTCCGAGTCCAACTATGATACCGCCGAAAACGCCCATTTGCAGGGTTGTTATTCCCAGCATTTCGGTTGTGGAGTTTGCAGCCATAGCCTCAACTCCGCCCTTTGCATTAATCAGCGCGCTTATAACCGTATTCATAATCAGATATGCGATTGCCCCGGAAAGAGCCGCAACCTCTTTTTCCTTTTTCGCCATACCTATGGCAACACCCATAGCAAACAGCAGGGCAAGATTGTTAAATACCGCGCTTCCGGCCTGATTCATTATATCAAGGATTGTGTAAAGCGTTCCTCCCTGATAAATGACGCTTGTAAGATGATATGTTTCCAGCGTTGTCTGATTTGTAAAGGAGCTGCCTATGCCTAAAAGCAGTCCCGCAATCGGCAGAAGAGCAATCGGCAGCATAAACGACCTGCCCACACGCTGGAGTACACCAAAGATTTTGTCTTTCATGATGACCTCCTTAAATAAAAAATAAAAATTATTTTTACAGTATTTCCGAATAGAAATACTGTTATAGTTTACCCGGATTATTTTTTTCAAAACCTACTTTCTTAAGATGTATCGTCAATGTTATAAGCTCATCCTCGGTAATCGTCTTTCCAAAGGTTTTCAGTAAATATTCCTGAATGCACTGAGAGCATTTATACTGACGCTTACAGCTGCGTTTTATAAGCTCTGTAAAATATTTGTCATTGCTCAATTCCTCCGGCAGCTTTTCACCGAGAAACAGTCGCTTTGATAAATATTTCAAATGCACGGTAAAACGGTCGTATGCTGCTGAGCTTTTATCAAATTTTTTCCCAAAAAAGTATTCGGCAATCTCGATGCTTCCGTTAATCATCTTTGTCCTGTCGTAAAAATCGTCCATCTTTGTATCCAGACGTGCATTTACAATATGCATTGCCGCAAATCCTGCCTCATCAGATATGAGATGAACGCCCAGTTGCTTTTCAATCTGTTCTATACAGTAATATCCAAGCTTAAGCTCCTCCGGATAGCATTCTTTTATAGAATCCATCAGCGGGTTTGTTATCTCTATCCCCTGATTCTTTCGTTCTATTGCAAATGCAATATGATCGGAAAGCATTATCCAAAGCGAATCGTTCAGAGGTGAATTTATGTGATTTTTTATATACTCGACAATATCGGCTGTAACCTTAAGATATTCATACGGTATATCCGAAAGCATATCTATCAGCTTCTTTTCAAGGGCGGTATTTGTCACATAATATGTTTTCTGAACCGTTTCCGGTTTAATTATATCTCCGTATTTTTTTCCGAAGCCTATTCCTTTCCCTGAAACGATTTGTTCTCTGCCGTGTTCATCAACCACGCATACTGTATTATTATTAATTGATTTTATAACTCTCATAATTTTTCTCGCACTCAAACAAAAAAACCAACTCAAAAAAATCTGCAATACAAATAAATCTGCAAATACTTTTTAAGTTGGTCATGCCCTTATGGTAACACCCAAATTATTATTTATTTTTTCTATAATTATTCTATCACAGACATTATTTTTTGTCAATATTAATTATACAATCTCTTGTTTTTCTGCCTTTTGCACAAATTAATATTAATTTTTTGTGTATGCTGCACAATAATATGTATGAGTCCAAGAAAATTTTATGCATAAAAAAACAATATAAGCTTTGTTTTTAAAATTTCCCATAAATTCCTGTTATTTTTACAGACATAACCGGTTATACTATATGCAGCATCGGTAAAAGAAGGAGAAACGAAAAAATAAGCTGTTGATTTTAACATTTTCAAGAGTGCGAAAGATACGCATAAATCAGTCTCTTTTCGGCAGCAGTCTGCGTTTTTTCTTTTTTCATTACGATTAGAGCCGTCTGAAGGCGGTATGGAGGATTAACTATGAAGCTATCATTCAGATGGTACGGCGCGAATGACAAGGTTACGCCGGAATATATCAGGCAGATTCCGGGTATGTATTCTATTGTTACGGCTGTATATGATGTTCCTGTAGGAGAGGTGTGGAGCCGGGAAAGTATTGCAGCGCTGAAAAAACGCACAGAGGAAGCCGGGCTCGCCTTTGAGGTGGTGGAAAGTATACCCGTTCACGAGGACATTAAGCTCGGAAAGCCGTCAAGAGATAAATATATCGAAAACTATTGTGAAAATATAAGGAGAACAGCTGAGGCGGGAGTCAAATGTATCTGCTATAATTTTATGCCGGTATTTGACTGGACAAGAACACAGCTTGACCATGTTTTAGAGGACGGCTCAACGTCGCTTGTCTATTATCAGGAGCATGTTGACAAGGTAAATCCTCTGTGGGGCGATAATGATTTAACGCTGCCCGGATGGGATTCAAGCTATACGAGAGATGAATTAAGATCTGTTATCGCCGAATACAATAATGTGAGCGGAGAGGTCTTGTGGGATAATTTAAAATATTTTCTTGACAAGATAATTCCCGTTGCAGCGGAATGTGATGTGAACATGGCGATTCATGGTGATGACCCTTGCTGGAGTATATTCGGACTTCCGAGAATTATTGTTGATGAAAGCAGTCTGGACAGACTGCTCAGTCTTGTTGATGACAGACATAACGGTATTACTCTGTGTACAGGCTCTTTAGGATGCTCTCCGAAAAACGACGTCCCCGCAATTGCCGCTAAATATGCCGCGATGGGAAGGATTCATTTTGTGCATCTGCGGAATGTCGAGGTTCTTGAGAACGGCAGGGGCTTTGAGGAAAGAGCTCACCTTTCTGGCTGCGGCTCTCTTGATATGTTTGCGATAGTAAAGGCTCTGCATGATAACGGGTTTGACGGTTATATACGGCCTGACCATGGAAGAATGATATGGGGCGAAACCGGCAGAGCAGGCTACGGCTTATATGACAGGGCTTTGGGCGCTGCATATATTAACGGTTTGTGGGAAGCTGTTGAGAAAATGGGATAGGAGGAATTGTATTATGGGAACATGTTTCGGCTCGGAGCTGACAGATAAGGTTGCGGTTGTAACAGGCGCAGGCGGTGTTATCTGCGGAATGTTTGCAAAAACGCTTGCAAAAGCGGGTGCAAGGGTGGCTGTTCTTGACCTTAATGATGATGCGGCGGAGGAAATTGCAAAGGAGATAAGGGAAAAGGGAGGAACTGCAAAGGCATATAAAGCCAATGTCCTTGATAGGAAATGTCTTGCAGAGGTGCATAAGTCAGTTACGGCTGATTTGGGCAGCTGCGATATTCTGATTAACGGCGCCGGCGGCAACAGCCCAAAGGCTAATACCGACAAGGAATATTATGAAAAAGGGGATATTGATTCTGAGGTTGTATCCTTCTTTGATCTTGACGAAAAGGGTGTTGAATTTGTGTTTAACCTGAATTTCATAGGAACCCTTCTCCCTACACAGGAATTTGCCAAGGATATGCTTGAAAAAGAGGGATGCAGCATTATCAATGTTTCATCAATGAACGCATATATTCCGCTGACAAAAATTCCGGCGTACAGCGGCGCAAAGGCGGCGGTAGGAAACTTTACTCAATGGCTTGCGGTATACTTTTCAAAAGCCGGTATAAGAGTAAATGCAATCGCTCCGGGATTTTTCTTAACAAAGCAGAATGAAAAGCTGCTGTTTAATGAAGAAGGCTCTCCGACTGCGAGAACAGCTAAAATTCTTGCGGCGACCCCGATGGGAAGGTTCGGCAAAGCTGAGGAGCTTAACGGTACGCTGCTCTTTCTGTTAAATAATAAGGCGGCAGGATTTATTACAGGAGCGGTAATTCCGGTTGACGGAGGTTTTTCGGCATATTCGGGGGTATAAGGCTTATGAAAGGCTTAAGAAAATTATTATATTCAGCTGCAGCTGTATTTTCTCTTTTGATGCTTGCCGGCTGCGGCGGCGGAGATAACGGAAAGCGGATAATAAGGATAGGTCATAATCAGTCAAGCGAGCACCCTACGCATATTGCATTAACAGCGTTTGAAAAATATATCGAGGCAAATCTTGGGAATAAATATGAGGTTGAGGTATATCCGAGTGAGCTTTTAGGCTCTCAGACGGATATGGTGCAGCTGACGCAGACGGGAGCTATTGATTTTTGCGTTGCAAGCAATGCAATATTAGAAACCTTCAGTCAGAACTATGAAATATTCAATCTGCCGTATCTATTTACGAGTACGGAAGCGTATCACGCTGTAATGGATGATACCGAGATAACAGATAAGCTGTTTAAATCCACTGCCAAGGCAGGCTTTGAGGCGGTTACATGGCTGGACGCAGGTACGAGAAATTTTTATACGGTTAAAAAGCCGGTAGAAAAGCCTTCGGATTTGAGCGGTATGAAAATAAGGGTTCAGCAGTCACCCACGAATGTTGAAATGATGCGGCTTCTGGGCGGCTCGGCGGCGCCAATGGGATTCGGTGACGTGTATACTGCCTTGCAGTCAAATATTATTGATGGCGCTGAAAATAATGAGCTGGCTCTTACGAACAACGGACACGGAGACGTTTGCAAATACTATTCTTATGATATGCATCAGATGGTGCCCGATATTTTGATTGGAAATTATAATCTTCTTGAAGAATTATCTCAGGAGGAAAGAATGATTTTTGAGGAGGGCTTCAAGCTGGTGAATATTGTTGAAAGAGAAGAATGGACAAATGCGGTTGAAACGGCAAAGGAGAAAGCGGAGAAGGAGCAGGGAGTACAGTTTTATTATCCCGATGCAGAACCGTTTATGGAGGCGTGCCTACCGCTGCATGAAACTATATTAAATAATAACCCCGAAATCAAGCCCATATATGATGCAATTCAGGAATATAATGATAGTTTCTGAGAAGGCGGATTTCAGTCTGTCTGTTGAATGAATTTATGCCGGATTTGCCGGAAAGGAGGAATTTTAATGGATAATATCAGAAATATGTTAAATAAGTTTTTGAATTTGCTCGCCGGTATAAGCTTTTCGGCAATGGTTCTTCTCACTTGCTGGCAGGTTTTCACAAGATATATTCTTAACAACCCGTCGTCATGGTCTGAGGAGCTTGTATCCTATCTTTTTGCGTGGATGGCGCTTATCGGAGCGTCGGTTGTAACCGGAGAAAGAGGGCATATGAATATTCCTATTGTTGTAGATAAAATGGGAAAGAGGGCGCAGAAGTTTTTTTATATCTTTTCCGAAACTGCCGCATTTGTATTCTCCGCCGTAATTCTTGTGTACGGCGGAACTAAAATTACTGCTCTTGCTATGGGGCAGCTTACATCATCGCTGGGTGTGGCAATCGGTGTATTTTATGTTATTTTGCCTTTGTGCGGCGTGTTGAACATGATTTATTGCATTTTAAACATTGCCGATATTTGCAGAGGATAAGGAGGTATATTCATGGCAATTCAGTCATTGTTAATAATTATCGGTATATTGGCGGTATTATTGATAATCGGTGTACCGATTTCTTATTCAATAGGTATATCCGCGCTTGCGGCTATATTACAGACGGTACCTCTGAACGTTTCTGTTGTAACTGCCTCTCAGCGAATTTTTGTGGGAATGAGCAGCTTCAGCCTGACTGCCATACCGTTTTTCATACTTGCGGGTAATCTCATGAATCAGGGCGGTATTGCAAAAAGACTGGTTGATTTCGTAAATGCAATACTGGGAAAGCTGCCCGGCTCACTTCTGGTAACTAATGTCGGCGCTAACGCTTTGTTCGGTGCGATTTCGGGTTCAGCGTCAGCCGCCGCTGCCGCTGTCGGAAATATGGTGTCCTCCGGTGAGGAGGAGCTGGGCTATGACAAGGCTTTGTGTGCTGCTGCAAACGGCGCGTCCGCACCGTCCGGACTGCTGATTCCGCCGTCAAACGCGCTTATCACGTATTCACTCGTATCCGGCGGAACATCAGTTGCGGCTTTATTTTTGGCTGGATATATACCGGGTATCATCTGGGCGGTGTGCTGTATAGCGGTTGCGGTTGTTATTGCCAAGAAGAAGGGGTATGTTGGAATAAAGGGAAAATTCAGCTTTAAGAATTTAGGTACTGCTACTCTAAAAGCACTTCCTTCGCTGTCTTTGATAGTTGTTGTTATAGGCGGTATTGTCGGCGGTATCTTTACCGCAACCGAAGGTTCTGCAATAGCTGTTGTGTACGCGCTGGTATTGGGGTTGATTTATCGGAACATTACATGGGAATCATTTAAACGGATACTGGTAGAAAGTGCGAAAATGAGCGGTATGATTGTATTTCTTATTGGTGTATCAAATATTTTGAGTTGGGTTATGGCTTTTACTCAAATTCCGCAGGCAATTTCCGCCGCGCTGCTTGGGATAACGAGCAATAAATTCCTGCTCTTGCTTATAATGAATGTTATTCTGCTTGCTGCCGGTACTTTTATGGACGTGACCCCGGCAATATTGATTTTTACACCGCTGTTTCTTCCGATTGTAAAAAATTTCGGTATGAATCCCGTACAGTTTGGTTTGATGCTTACGTATAATTTATGTATAGGAAATATTACGCCGCCTGTTGGAAATACGCTGTTTGTCGCGATAAAGGTGGGAAACACCTCGCTTGCGAAGGTTATGCCGTATATGCTTATGTTCTATGGCGCAATACTTGCCGGACTGCTGCTTGTAACCTATGTTCCGGCAGTAAGCATGGCATTGCCACAGGCGGCGGGATTAATTAAATGATGAAAATCAAAAAAATTCCTATGAACATCTATGAGTGTTCATAGGATTTTTTATTATTTCCTCTTATACGTCCATTATTTATTTTTTACAAACATAAGCAAGATAAGAGTAATAACACCAAGCAATACTATTGTTCCGCCGGGGCGGAGGTTCAGGTAGAATGACAATACCAAGCCAATAAGCGTAAATGCTTCGGCAAGTATTATTGAAATTACAAGCGTATGCTTGTAGCTTTTTGCAATGAGCATAGCTGCCGCTACCGGAATAACCAACAGCGATGAAATCATCAGCGCGCCGACAACTCGTGATGCTACACTGACCGTTATTGCTGTAAGCAGCATAATTACAAGGTTAATACTTTTGACAGGAACTCCGGCTAGCTTCGCCGCAGGCTCGTCAAAGGTTATAAAGAAGATTTCCTTATATAAAAGCATTGTAACAATAAGCACCGACGCCGCAAGAGCGATTGTCATATACAGCTCAAAGTCAGAGATTGCCACGATGGAGCCGAACATAAAGCTGTTCAGATTTTCGGAGCCGTCCGTAATAAAGCCGGAGATTACCGCTGTCAGTCCTATTCCGGCTGACATAACGACTACTGTTGCTATTTCCGGGTAACGGCTGAATTTTTTTCTGAATCCCTCAATACCGATAACCGCGGCAACCGCAAAAATTACCGCGCCGAGAATTGGATTAATTCCAATCACAAGTCCGAAGGCGATTCCCGCAAGTGCGGAATGCGAAGCAGCGTCACCGATTGCACTCAGCCGTTTAAGTACTATTGTAATGCCTATGCAGGGCGCAATTAATGCGATTAATACCGCAACAATAAACGCACGCTGCATGAAGGCATATGCAAATATATTATCCATGGTGATGCCTCCTTTTTCCTGCAAAAATATCGCTTACATCTTCAAGTGATAGGTCTGCGCGTGTCACAAACTCCTCATATCCATGCTCACAGAAAATGAGCAGCTTGTTTGACGCTTCGACGAGCGTCGGAGTATCATGGTTAGTCATTATTATTGTAAGTCCGTTATTATTGAGTTTTTTTATGAGCCGCATTATAGAATGAACAGACTGTGCGTCAACTCCGACTGTCGGTTCGTCCATAAAAAGAAGCTCCGGTTCGCCTATCAACGCACGAGCAATAAACACACGCTGCTGCTGACCGCCGGACAGCTTTCCGATTAGTCTGTCCGCATAATCCTCCATGCCGACTTGCTCCAACACCGCTTGAAACCGCTGCTCATGCTCTTTCTTGTATCGCTTGAATAACCCGGTTTTGGGATATAAATTCGACATCACAACCTCCCTTACGGTTGCGGGAAAGCTGCTGTTAAAGGACGCAGCCTTTTGCGCTACATAGCCGATTTTTGCTCTTGCGTCTTTAATGCTGCCGCCGAACAGCTCTATCGAGCCGCTGTCATATTGCAGCATTCCGAGCATGAGCTTGATAAGCGTTGATTTTCCTGCGCCGTTTGCACCGATTATGCCGAGAAAGTCACCCTTGTTAAGCGTAAAGGTGACGTCTCTCAGCACAGCCGCATCGGAATATTCAAAGGTCAGATGCTCTACTTTTACTATTTCTTTCATTAAATTCCCCTATTATTTCAAAATTTTTTCAATTACTTCAAGGTTTTCATTCATTACCTCAAAGTAACCTTTGCCGCCGGTATCGCCCTCAAACGGATTTAATGTCACTGTTTCCGCGCCTGTTTCCGCAGCTATTGTTTCCACAGCCTTGGATGAGGCAAGCTCCTCTGCACAGATATAACCTATATTATTCTCACGCATATAAGATATGATTTCAGCCATTCGTGTGGGAGATGGTTCTCCGCCCTGAACGCTTTCAACAGCAATCTGATTTAAGCCGTAAGCATCGCACAGATAGCCGTACGCCTCATGAGCAACAACAATGTCTTTTTTTACGGCAGCAGCCGACATACTGCGGTATTTTGCGTCAAGCTCCTCAGCCTTTGTCTTAAAGCCTTCATAATTCACTTCATAAGCCGCACTGTTATTTGGGTCACACTCGGCAAGAGCATTTTTTATTGCCTCCGCCGCTTTCAGTGCGTTTATCGGGTAGAGCCAGCTGTGAGGATCGCTGTTCTCAAGCTTTTCAATATGATCCGACACGCATACCGTTTTTACGTCTTTCAGAGTGTCTGATGATTTTTCCGCCCATGACTCCATGCCGCCGCCGTTGTATACGAATATATCCGCTTCGGTAAGCTTCGCCATATCTGTGGTTTTTGGCTCGTAATCATGAGGTTCCGTGCCGACGGGACACATCGAATATACATCTGCCTTATCGCCGGCAATTTCACTTGTAAGGTCATACATCGCATAGAAGGAAGTATATACCTGCCTCCTGCCGCTGTCCGATACAGTTTCACCTCCGCTGCACGCTGTAAGACTAAGAGTTGTGCATAGCATAGCTATTATTGATATTATTTTTTTCATTATAGGCTCCTTTAGTCAACATTTACTTATATACTGTATTATACCACACGCGGCTGTTCAAAATCAAGCAGTTAGAAAATTTTTCTTGAAGAATTTTCTGTGTGCAAACAATTTTCCTTAAAAAACATAAATTTGTTGATATGGTTAAATTTGTCTTTTATACACAGCGTTTATACCGCGAAAGTCACCTGACCAAAAAAAGCGTAACATGAAATTATATAAAAACAGTACATAAAACCTATATTCCGTGCATATAATAATAAAGTGTGCAAATGCACGGAATGAGAGGTGACGGTGATTGGAAAACCTGATATTTTATGGTCGCAGGAGCGAACGGGGGCGATATGAGCGGGATGTTGATTATTATCTTGTTGAAGAGAGCATAAGCGAAGAATATACCGATATGCTGCGCTACGGAATAAGAATAGAGCAGGCTGTACTGTATCCGGGCGGAGGAAAGACAATGGATATGCGTCAGCTGAATAATGTTTTTTATCGCTATGATGAGGCCGACAGATTTATGCGTATGCTGATGCGTGAAACTGTACTGCCCGATAAGCTGAGAACATACATAGAAGGGTATATTACACAGCAAATTTGTTAGAAAAGTTCATGGGAACCGCCGCCAAAAGGCGCTCTCTCCGGGGTGCCTTTTGGCGGCGGTTTTATCCGTTTGAGCAGGGATAATTAAACCGACACTTTTTTTGCTTTGCCTGAAAGCCGTATTCTGTCTGCAACCATTGCGACAAACTCGGAATTTGTCGGCTTACCTTTTCCGTCATGAATTGTATATCCGAAGATTTCGTTAATCGTTTCCTGTCTGCCTCTGCCCCATGCAACCTCTATTGCATGACGTATTGCTCTTTCGACACGGCTGGAGGTAGTGCTGTATTTCTTTGCGATTTCCGGATACAGCTGTTTTGTTATAAAATTGAGCAAATCCGGCTCATTTACAACCATCATAATTGCTGTACGCATATATTGGTAACCCTTGATATGAGCAGGAACTCCAATCTCATGAATGAGATCTGTCACAATTGATTCCAAATCCGAATTATTTGGCGCGTTCTGGATGGACGGAATTACCGTCGCAGGAGTATACGAAGAAGAAAAAGCTGAAAGTGATGAGATAAATTCTGCGATTCTTGCAGGCTCCTGAGGTTTCAGAAAATAATAATCGGCTCCAAGCTGAGTAGCAAGCTCCATTGTTTTCGGGAGAGCAGAAATTGAATAGATAATAACTACCGGTCTGTTATGCATCGAACGCAGCTTCTGTAAAACTCCCAAGCCGTCAAGCTTCGGCATTACCATGTCAAGGATAAGAACATCCAGCTTGCATTCTTCAACAAGCTTATATGCTTCAACGCCGTCAGCTGCTCTTGCACATACGTGCATTCCGGGCTGAATGTTTAAGAAGTCGGCGAGTGTGCGTGCGGTCTCATTATTATCGTCTGCTATTACTATATTTTTGTTCATTATTAAATTACCTCTGATTTCTAAAAAAATTGAAACGTGAAAATAACTTTCACATTACATATATATGCTAAAAAAAACAAAATATAACTAAAATTATGAAAATTATGTATTTTTGTTTATAAAAGCGAGGAATGTGTAAAAAAATATAAAAAATTATAAAAGAAGATCATCAAAAGATACACGAAGAACTTCCTTTATGGCTTTAAGTTCATAAAGGTAAATGTGGCGCTGACCGGATTCAATTTTTGCAACAGCTCCGCGGGTGAGGTCATAGCCGTTTACCTGCAGCTTTGCGGCAAGCTGATCTTGTGTAAGCCTGCGCTCCATTCTGTATGCACGGATTCGCAGACCAACTTCACGGTCATATGAATAATCCATGTCCGAGCCTTCCTTTCTTAAAAATTATATAATATGCAAACAATTAAAGTATACAGTATCCTGAGAAAAAAATGTTCTTAAATCGGAACATTAATTTTACATTTTATTCATACTTTTATTACAAAAAATCGCATTTATTGTTATAGTTTTACATAAAAGTAAAACTGTAAGGTAAAATATACTTTTTTGTAATAATTGAAATTATACATAAACTATTTATGCATTTTTTATATCAAACATAAAAACAGTAAAGTATACTCCTAAAAACCTAATGGTGTTTGGCAAATTTCACAAATTATTGCCGAATTTAAGGCAAAAATCCGCAGGAATACTCGCGTATTTCAATGATTTTTAACCCAGAAGGCGGCATTAGTTGTGCGATTTGAGATGTGCCGGGAGGTTTTTAGAAATGCCCTGAATAAAGAAAAAACCAAAGAGCGCCTGTTGGCAGCTCCTTGGTTTTTCAGCGGACGCATTATGTTGCCGCTCAGCTCTGACTGATATCTTATACAGTAACAAATTTTCCGTCGGTAAAGTCTACCGATTTGACGTCACCGCTTTTCAGCTCACCGTCAATAATCTTTTCCGAAAGCATATCTTCAATTTCATTTTGAATTGCGCGTCTTAACGGTCTTGCGCCGTATACCGGGTCAAAGCCTTTCTTTGCAATTTCCTTAACGGCTGTTTCGGTAAAGCTTATAGTGATACCGTTTTCGCTGAGTCTCTGCTTTAGTGAATTAAGCATAAGCTCTGCGATTGACTCGATATTCTTGTCGGTAAGTCTGTCAAATACGATAATCTCATCAATTCTGTTCAGAAATTCCGGCTTGAATGCTTTCTTTACCTGAGCCATAACTTTGTCATGAATCTTTTCAGACTCGGTCTTTACCTTGTCATCCTTGTCGGAATTGAAGCCCAGTCCCGAGGACATATTTCCCAAAATCTCCTTTGCACCGAGGTTTGAGGTCATGATAATAACTGTGTTCTTGAAATCAACCCTTCTGCCCTGAGCATCGGTCAGAATACCGTCATCAAGAATCTGGAGCATTATATTGAACACATCGGGGTGCGCCTTTTCTATTTCATCAAAGAGAATTACCGAATATGGGTTCTTTCTGATTTTTTCCGTAAGCTGACCGCCGTCCTCAAAGCCAACATATCCCGGAGGCGAACCAATGAACTTTGATACAGCATGCTTTTCCATGTACTCCGACATATCAACTCTTATGAGGGCATTTTCACTGCCGAACATGGTCTGAGCAAGGGTCTTTGAAAGCTCTGTTTTTCCTACGCCGGTCGGTCCAAGGAAGAGGAATGAGCCGATAGGACGCTTCGGGTCCTTTAATCCCGCTCTGCCTCTGCGGATAGCCTTTGCAACAGCTGTAACGGCCTTGTCCTGACCTATGACTCTGTTATGCAGTGTGTCTTCAAGATGACGGAGCTTTTCGGTTTCCTCCTCCTTAAGCTTCGATGCGGGGATTTTTGTCCAGTCTGCAAGGATTTCCGCAATATCATCCTCCGTTACCGTAAGTCCTGAGGATGAGCCTGTACCCTTCCAATCAGACTTCATTTGCTCAATTTCCGGCTTCAGCGCATTTTCCTTATCACGGATTTTAGCCGCTTTTTCAAAATCCTGTGCAGTAATGGCTTCTTCCTTTTCCTTCTTAAGCTTTTCCAGTTCGTCCTCCTTCGCCTTTAATGAATCCGGAGCAGTCTGCGAACCCAGACGTTTTTTAGAGGATGCCTCATCTATAAGATCAATTGCCTTATCAGGGAGGAAACGGTCGGTGATATACCGCGCCGAAAGCTTTGCAGCCGCTTCAAGCGCTTCATCGGTAATTGTAACGCTGTGGTGAGCCTCATACTTGTCGCGTATGCCTTTCAGTATTTCCACGGTTTCGTCAATAGTAGGTTCTCCAACTGTCACGGACTGGAAGCGTCTTTCAAGAGCAGCGTCCTTCTCAATATACTTCTTGTACTCCTTGAGAGTTGTAGCGCCTATAACTCTTAATTCACCTCTTGCAAGGAAAGGCTTTAAAATATTCGACGCGTCAAGAGAGCCTTCCGCGCTTCCGGCGCCGACGATTGTATGGAATTCGTCAATAAAGAGGATGATATTCTTTGACTCCATAACCTCATCAATAACCTTTTTGATTCTTTCCTCAAATTCGCCGCGGTATTTTGCGCCCGCCACCATGCCGGAAAGGTCAAGAGAAACCAATCTCTTATCCTTTAAAGGTTCCGGGACGTCTCCGTCAGCAATTTTCTGAGCCAGTCCTTCTGCAACGGCTGTTTTACCTACACCCGGTTCTCCGATAAGGCACGGATTATTCTTTGTACGCCTTGAAAGAATCTGGATAACCCTGTTAATTTCATTGCTTCTGCCGATTACCGGGTCAAATCCGCCGTTCTTTGCAATGTCTGTCAAATCCCTGCCGTATTCGTTAAGCGTAGGTGTATCAGATCCGAAGCCTTTGCCCGGAGTGTGCGAACCGTTCATGCCGCCCGGTTCGGCTTCAATTGAATTAACGATGCTGCGGTAGAAGGACGGAAGATTGATTCCGGATGATGCGAGTATTCTCACTCCTACACCGTCGCCGTCACGGATAATAGCCATAAGAATATGTTCGGTTCCAACGTAGCTGTGGTTGAGCCGGCGAGCCTCATATGCGCTGATTTCAAGTATACGCTTTGACCTCGGCGTCAGAGGAAGCTCCGCGTCCTTGCTGATTGGAGCGCCTTTTCCTGTAAGCTGAGCAATTCTTTCAAGAACCTCGTCAGCCTTTAAGCCTGCCTTTGCAAGCAGCTTGGCTGCAACTCCGTTGCCTTCTCTGATTAGTCCGGCAAGAAGATGTTCGCTGCCGATGTAGTTATGTCCAAGCTCGCATGCGGCGTCATGCGCTTCGTTAATTGATATTTTTGCCTTTTCGGTAAATGATGAGAATGCCATATTAAAACCTCCCTTATAAATTTTCTCTTAAAAATTCTGCTCTTGCCTTGTCACGCTCTGACGGAGATAACTCCTTTCCCCTGCTTATCATTGAAGGGGTCGAGCATATCATACATTCAAGAGGTGAAAGCTTTCCGCTCTCTTTTATTATACCCATGTTTTTGCCGAGCATTACCTCGGAGAGCAAAGCTTTTGCTTCCGATGAAGTCATGCTTCTTGCATATTTGAGTGTACCGTAAGCGCGGTAGAAGCGGTCTGAGGCGCTTTCGCCGTATTGCTGCTTCAGAATATCACGCGCCTTTGTTTCCGCCTCGGAAACCTGTGCGACAACCTTTTTCAGCCTCTCGATAATTTCCGCTTCGGAAAGTCCCATTGTGATGCGGTTCGAAATCTGATACAGATTTCCGTCCGCTTCGGTGCCTTCTCCGTAAAGACCTCTTACCTCAATTCCGAGGCTGTTTACCTGGGAAATTATCCGCGATATATTCTTTGTAAGCACCAGTCCCGGAAGATGCATCATAACCGAAGCTCTCAGCCCGGTTCCGGCATTGGTCGGGCATGCGGTAAGGTAGCCGAATTCCTCATCAAATGCGTAATTTACTTTTGATTCTATGAGGTCGTCAAGCTTTTCGGCTGTGCTGTATGCCTCGTCAAGCCTAAAGCCGCCGAGAATTACCTGCAGCCGGATATGATCCTCCTCCATAAGCATAATGCTCATTGTGTTGTCCTTGCTGATTAATACTGACTTTCCTTCACCTTCAAGCATTTGCGGTGATACAAGATGTTCCTCTGCAAGTGAAAGCTTGTTGAGGTCTGAGGCATTGTCAAGCTCCAGATAATCCATCTGAGCCGCAAGCGGTGATGATGAATCCTTTACGGCAGCCTTGATTTTTTGCGAATGAGCCGCTTTGTCCTTCAAGGCGTTTGGGAATGGGATGCCGTCAAGATTTCTCGCAAGCCGTATTCTTGTTGAAATAACTATTCCATCGTTTTTGTCCTTATACCAAATCATCTCAGATTCCCTCCTTTTCCATTGCTCTTATCTGCTTATGAAGCTTTGCGGCTGTTTCGTAGTCCTCGTTTTTAACGGCTTCCTTAAGCTGCTGCTGCAAGGCTTCATATTCTCTTTTTCTTTGCAGCCCCTTGCCCGCGTTTGACGGAACCTTTCCGGTGTGGCGAGTTGTGGAATGTATCTGCCTTATCGCCGCAGAAACCTCGGGGCGGAAGGTTTCATAGCATTTACTGCATCCGAAACGTCCTGTGTTCCTGAAATCATTCCATGTGCGTCCGCAGCCCGGACAGGTTTTCGAGCTTCGGTAAACCTGCGTCTGCGGTGTGCCGTACGGCTCAAAGCCTTCTAAAAAATCACTGAAAAAATCATCAAATAAATCAAACATTTTTGCTTCCTCCTGTCTGTCAATATTTTTCCCTTATTCCTGTATTGCTGCAAGCATATTTTTTAATATGTCTGCTCTTAATATGTCCTTTGCGGGCTGAGATATGCTCAGGGAACGGTCGCTTACTGCCGCAAGCATAATAGCCGTACCCTTTTCATCAATTGAACCGCTTTTTTGAAGCCATTTGATGTATGCTTCCGCATCGGAAGCTGAAACTGAGCCGTCAATACTTTCGATAACAGTCCTTATGGGGCTGGTTTGCGGCGAGGAAATCCTTCTTATTCTAAGATACCCGCCGCCGCCGCGCTTGGATTCAACCGCATAGCCGCGCTGCGGACTGAATCTTGTGGAAATAACATAATTAATCTGTGATGGTACACAGTTAAAAATTCCTGCAAGCTCGTTTCTTTTTAAATCAATACAGCGGCTTTCCTCCTCCTCTAACAGTGCGGTTATAAAGGCTTCTATTTTGTCACTTATGCCGCTCATTCTTTTCACTCCCTTTGTTTTATGTTTTTTGACTTTGACTTTCTTTGACCTTTGCTTTATGATTATATTATAGCACTTTTTAGAAAAATGTCAATGAATAATTTGTAAACAAAAAATGAATTTGCAATTTTACTTTAATTTATAAGATATATACAAATACAGCTATGGGATATTGTACATTATATCCAAAAAGTTTAAGGAAGCACTGATTAAATATAGTACGCAGTGAACACAGTCAGATTTTTCG
>JAUNPN010000238.1 GCA_030536655.1 bacterium
GCATATTTTCCGTCATATCATACAAAAATCTCTCGACATACGCGAGTATGCCTTTGATCTTTTTATATAATCTGATGAAAAATCTGACTGTGTTCACTGCGACTATATTTAATCAGTGCTTCCTAAAGTTTTTATGCTGCGTCAAGTTATTTCAATACATTTATTTTCTTAATGTAAATCCGTCGCATAAATACGGCGGCAATTACTGCTGAAACAAATTCCGCAATAGGAAATGTCAGCCATATCATCCATGCGTTATCAAATGACTGTATTGCATACAGAGAAAACCACCATGCAACCGGAAGAACGAATAAAATCTGGCGGCATATTGAAATAATAAGCGATTCCATGCCGCCCTCAAGAGCCTGGAAAATTCCCTGAAATGCTACGTTAAGTCCGGCAAATATGAAGCTTATTGAAATAATGCGCATAGCGCTTACACACAGAGCTTCTGTTGAACCCGACAGACCGAAAATTCTTGCAAGCGGTACAGCAAGGCTTTCAATAAGTATAATTCCTGCGAGCATTATTATAAGCGTAAAGCATATTCCGTACTTAACACCCTCCTTGACGCGCTTTTTATTTTTCATTCCGCTGTTAAAGGATATGATAGGTGTTATTGCATCCCTTAAGCCGAAGGCGGCAAAAAGAATAAATTGCTGAATTTTATAATACAGGCCGTAGGCTGTAACCATGGATTCATCAACGCGGACGAGGATAATATTGAAACCGTAGGTCATAAACGACATAAGAGCCTGAGCTATGATTGCAGGGAAACCGATTGCGTAGATTTCGCCTATTATTTTCAACCGGGGAATTATATATTTAATTCCATTTTTGACAGACGTATTGAACCTTATGTGGAATATAAGACCTAATACAGCAGAGACAATTTGTCCGATTACAGTGGCGTATGCAGCACCTTTCACACCCATTGCGGGTAGTCCGAGAAGCCCGTAAATCATTATCGGGTCGAGTACAATATTGATTACTGCGCCGGTTATCATTGATATTGTCGAATATATTGAAAGACCGGTTGCCTGGAGCATTTTTTCAAATACTGAAAAGAATATAATGCCAATTGAAGCAACGCAGCATATGCGCAGATAGTCGACTGCCATTTCAAGAATAACCGGGTTTGATGTTTGCGTTGAGATATAAGCCTCCGCGCCAAATATGCCGAACAGCAGACAAAGCGCGTAAATGATAATTCCGAGAAAGATTGCGTTTCCGGAAGTATATGCCGCTTTTTCGCTGTTTTTCATGCCGAGACTGCGTGAAAGAAGCGCGTTTGCGCCTACACCTGTTCCTATACCAACGGCAACCATGAGCATTTGCACAGGGAATGCGAGGGTAAGCGCGTTTAAGGCGGCTTCGCCCATGCCGGGGATATTGGAAACAAACGCGCTGTCAACTATGTTGTACAGTGCTTGAAGAACCATTGAGATTATCATGGGGATTCCGAGTGACAGCATAAGTGAGCCTATCGGCATAGTTTCCATTTTTGTAATTGATTTTTGTTCCATTTTGTAAAGTCCTCCTTTAATTAAAACAACAAAAAAGCGTATGCGAAAACCCGGTTAATCCGGACTTACGCATACGCTGCTCGATTGATTTAATTATACAATATTCCCGGTAAAATTTCAAGTAGTAATTTTAAACAGAAAAATTAGCTCTTGATTCAATGTCTTTTTTAAAAATACACTTAAATGCTTTTCTTACAAAAGGCTGGATAAAGAATAGCTGAGTGAAGAAGGCAAACGGGAAGTTGAAGCATACTAGCTTAATCCAGTTTGCAGCGAGTGTAAGTATATTAAAGCCGCTGTAATACGGGTAGTAAAGAAAAGCCGCAATAAGGCTCATTGCGGGACACATAAGTCCGACTGTGGCGCAGATAATTGATGTTTCAAAAATAACAGGGTTTGTGCTGCGCATATCAAAGACCTTTGATGCAAGCTTAAAGGAACATGGACTGCCCATAATGATTTCAAGAATGTATGCAAAGCAGAATTCAGTAAGTATAACAGCCCATATAGGAACAAAGCGTCCCAGCATATATACGCCGCCCTGCGCATTAATTGCAGACAGTACGCTGTTTGCACTGTTTATATCCATAAGAGTGCTGCCGTTTACAACATAAAGGCTGTAAAATACATAGGCGTGTACGGTAATGATAACTGTGATGAGAGCAAAAATGCATCTCTGAAATTGATTTCTCGGCATAAAAAAATCCTCCTTAAAGCGCAAAAAAACACATATATATACCGATAACGTAAATCGTGCCGTAATCAGATTTACGTACCATAGGTACAACATGTGTCGTTTGCGAAATATTAATTTATGTAGAAATTTTATCATGTTTTAAAAAAAATGTCAAGTAAGGCTAAGTAAATTTTATGTTTTTTATATTTTTAATAAAAAAATGCAGGCTTGTATATTGAAAAATGCCTTATATTGTTATGGACAAAGAAAAACGGTCAAGGAGAAAATACACTCCTTGACCGAATAATTTTTATTCATCGTCTAAATCCTTTTGAGCTGCGCTTGAACTGCCGCCGGAAGCTGATGATGAGCCGGATGACGAACTGCCGTCGGAGGAAGCGCTGTCTGAGGAAGCACTGCCGGATGAGCTGCAGCCTGACAAGCTGCCGCCGGATGACGAGCTGCCGCAGGACAAGCCGCTGCCGGATGATGAGATGC
>JAUNPN010000063.1 GCA_030536655.1 bacterium
ATTACCGTTTCTTCAGGCTTTACTGTTTCCTTCGGAGCTTCTGTTCCTTCAGGCTTTATTGTTTCTTTGGGTTCTTCTGTTTTTTCGGATTTTTCAGTTTCTTCTGTTTCTTCCGAATCTAACGTTTCCTTTGGAGCTTCTTCTTCTGATTTATCCAAAACGTCCGAAAGCACAGCGGCAACGCTCTCATACAAAGAAACGCCTGTCGCTGTGCTTTCACCATATATTACAATATTCCCTATGCCCGCAATAACCGCAAGCGCCGCTGCCGCAGCTGTGATTTTTCTTTTCATTATTTCTCTCCATAATTATATATAACTGCTGCAAAATATAATTTTGCAGCAGTTACATATAAGTTACTTACTCCACTTGCCGCACAGCGGAAGCATTCCTTCAAGAGTATTCCAGATATAAATCTCTGCTGCATCCGCCGCGTCAAGGCTTGTCTCTCCGCGCTTGATTTCAGCTCTTGTAACTCTTACACTTCCGTCCGCAGCCTTTACAATCAAATCTCCGCTTAATTCCTTTGTCGAATAAATCTCCGCCTTGCCGTCCTTAACTCCGGTAATCTCCGTGCCGAATTTAATATCCGACATATCATATAACGAATTTCTGCCTTCCGACACGCGGTAATACGATGCAAGCGCATATGCAGTCTGAACAGTCGCCATCGCATTCGGCTTGGTTTCGCTCAGCGAATGAACATATCCGCCCTCAATCGCATATTCCGTAAGAGCCTTAGGAATTGTGTTTACTCCCTTGACAAAACGCTCATCCGTATCTGCATCGATGCCCAAAGCGCAGAGTGCTGCAAGAACCTGTGCAGCCGTTTCCGGATTTTCTGAGCCGTATGACGAATAACCTCCGCTTGCACACTGCTGCTCCGAAAGCCATGCAAGAGCCTTGTCAACTACCGCCTTAACATTTTCGTTAGAGTTATAATACGGAGCAAGCGACTGAACCGCCATAGCTGTCATATCTGCATCGGAGCTTCCCGTCATCCATCCCCATGTTCCGTTGTCATTAGCATTCTCAAGTATTCCGTCAACAAGCTTTTCGCGGGTTGTCGGATTTGCCGCCCCTGTATTCGGGATTTTATATCCATGCGTATCAATGGCGATAAGCGTGTATATCAAAGAATTAATATAATTTGAAACAGTGTCAAAATCCGCGAATTCTTCAATCAGGTTATAGCCGCCGACGTCTTCCGCCGTTCTTCCGATTGCTGTAAGTGCAATTACAGTCCTCGCATAATCCGTTACACTTTTAGGTCCCTGCATTTTATAGTCTTCTTCTTTGTTTTCCGCTCTGTCTGCCTTCAGTTTTTCGACAACATCATTATAATACGCGTCATAATATTCCGAATTTGCAGCATCAGCCCAGTCATATTCACCTCTTGAAAGAGCGATAAGCTTCCACTCGCCGTTATATGCCAACGCGTCTTTACGCATTGCCGCCTGTGCGCCGAGATAAGCGTTTCTTATTGCTTCATCAGCAGCCTTCAGTTCACCGCTTAACTCAGTAAGCTTGTTCTTTGCCTCATCAGCATCAGCCTGCGATACGCCGAAGGTTATAGCCGTATTAAATGCTTCATTGTATACATCATTGCTCTTTAACCGCTCATCAATATATTCACTTCTAAGCTTTGCAATTTCAGCGGTAAGCGCGTCCTTATTCGCAAATTCAACGCCTGTCATCTGCGGACAATATCCCCAGCTTGCTCCGGGCAGCAAATCCTCTCCCCAGCCGTAAGTCGTGTACTGCACTCTTATTACATCATTGTCCTTAAGCTCATAAGCATTCATCATAACGCTTGGAATTACATTATTTACAGTATACATCCATCCGCTGTAAACTGTGTAATCCTCCGCAGCAAGGTAATTCGGATCTGCTTTTTCATCCTCTATGTAATCCTCACCGCCAAGCGCGTCAACAATCGGCTGCGGAATATTTATTTCCGTATCGCTGTCCGCTACCTTTGTTAGATACGACGGGCTTTCAGCCTCAACGCCGTTCTTCCCGAATACGGCAAAAACCGCATCAGCCGCGTTTGTACCGTCCGCAACGGTTATAACCTCCGGCTCTACAATATATCCGGCGCCAAGAGTAAATTTCTCAACCGAAACCACCACGTTAATATCATTGACGTCCGTTTCTTCGGCAAATACAGCCGGTGCTGCAGCTGACGCCATTGCCGCTGCCGTTAAAACAGCTGCAAATTTCTTCATCATAATTCAAACACTGCCTTTCATTAATATGACCGAGCCTAACAAAGAAGGTCTGCCTGATTCATGAGCACACGAAAACAGGCAGACCTCCGTTTCTTTTTTCAGAAAGGCAGGAAAACACAGTTATATAACTGCGCTCCAAATTAAGGAAGCACTGATTAAATATAGTACGCAGTGAACACAGTCAGATTTTTCGTCAGATTATATAAAAAGATCGAAGGCATACTCGCGTATGTCGAGAGATTTTTGTATGATATGACGGAAAATATGCAAGTTCAATGCGTGCTAAGCCGTTAGGCGTTAATTAATCAGTGGTTCCTTAATGTCCGCAAAATTCCGCAGTGCTTCGGTGATGGCAAAGCTCCGCCGGCTGTTCCCATGTATCTGACTTGCAACCGGCTCGTACCCCGGCGCTCACAGTGACCCACTCGTGGACATTCCGTCCTTTTCCATGTTTTAACACACAAAAAGTGTGTGAAATCAGCTCGATAATATTTTATTATATATAAAGTATACTTTTACTTTATTATACATCACTTAATGAAGTTTGTCAATTGTCAATTAGATATAGATTTTCCCTATATTGATAACTATTACTATTTATTATTCACAGACAACCTCCGGTGAATGCCGAAGGTTTACCTGCTCCATCTTTCCGCTGTCAGCCATTTTAACCGAAAGTCATTCAAGCTTCCAGTCCTCAAGCTGCGTTACGGCATGAAAAAGCCTTCTCCTCAAGCCCTTTCCCGTGCGCATATCAAGGTCATGAATTATCTCCTTCATATCCGCTCTCTTAGTCGCTCCGTCTGCCGGGCAAAGGCTTTTCACAACGGGAATATCATGATCCCTCACAATGCTCTTAACCTCGCACTCACGCACGTATATCAGAGGTCTTATCTGCCATATGCCGGAACGCGTCATTTCCGTAACCGGCGAAAATGTATGTACTCTTCCCTCATACAGCAGACTAAGCATAAAGGTGTCAAGCACATCATCATTATGATGCCCCAGCGCAACTCGCTTACAGCCATGCTCCTTTGCGAAATCATTCAGCGCGCCCCTGCGCATTTTGGAGCAGAGTGAGCATGGATTCGACTCTTTGCGCTCGTCAAATACTATTTCCTTTATTCTTGTTTCCTTTATATGATATTCAATGCCATATTCTTCACAGAAACGCCTTACCTCGGAATAATCAGCGCCGAACCCCATATCAAGCGTCAATCCGACAACCTCAAACCTTTTAGGATAATACCTTGCCAGCTTCGCAAGCGCGGCAGCAAGTACAAGACTGTCCTTTCCGCCCGATATTCCTACAGCAACTCTGTCGCCGTCCTCTATCATTCTGTAATCATCAACTGCTTTGCGAACCTGTCCAACAATTCTCTGCATTATTTTACCGCCTCTATCGCTTCCGTAAGGTTAATATTATCAGTATACAGCGCGCGTCCCACAATAACTCCTTCAACGCCGGTATCCTTCAATGAGAGGATATGCTCTAAGCTTCCCACTCCTCCGGAGGCGATAATGTCCGCGTCAACAGCGGCAGCCATCTCACGCATTGCTTCCACATTCGGTCCCCTCAAGGTTCCGTCCGTTGCAATATCTGTATAAACTATTGTCTTAACTCCTATATCCGCCATCTTTTTTGCAAAATCAACAGCCGTAAAATCACTTGTCTTTTCCCAGCCCTCGACTGCAACCATACCGTCCTTCGCGTCAATGCCTATCACAATTTTGTCACCGTACTTTTTAACGGCTTCTTTGACAAATTCAGCGTCCGAAACTGCCTTTGTGCCGATAATTACTCTTGCAATACCGCATGCAAGCTTTGCTTCAATATCTTCCATTGTACGGATTCCGCCGCCGGTCTGAACCGGAACATTTACGCGCCTGCATATCTCTGAAATAGCATCAGCATTCACACCATGACCCTTTAACGCGCCGTCCAAATCAACAACATGAATGAACTCGCCGCCAAGTCTTTCCCATTTTTCCGCCATATCCGCAGGACTGTTTCCGTAAATTGTAATATCGGAAAAGCGCCCCTGTAAAAGGCGGACGCAATTTCCGTCCTTAATATCTATCGCCGGATAAATTCTCATCGTTCTCTCCATTCTGCCGCTGCAACGCGGTGCTTTCAATTTATTCTTCTGAATTTCCTCTCGTCAATTCAGTAAATCTCTCAACAAGGTCCATTATTCTTTCTTTTTCCATTTTCATGCTGACCTTGTTTACAACAAAACGCGCGCTTAAATCAACAATTTCCTCAAGCACATCAAGTCCGTTCTCCTTAAGCGTCTTACCGGTTTCAACAATATCCACAATTACATCCGAAAGTCCCACGAGAGGAGCAAGCTCTACCGAACCGTTCAGCTTGATAAGCTCAATTGTCTGCCCGTTATCCTCCTGAAAATACTTCCTTGCAATCTTCGGATATTTTGAAGCGACCGTAAGATTTGTCATTGTATGCAGTCTGTCCTTCAAGTCAAGCGGTCCGCACACACACATCCTGCACTTTCCGAAGCCTAAATCAACCATTTCATAAAGATTTCTGCTTTCCTCCAGCAATGTATCCTTGCCGACAATTCCGATGTCTGCGGCGCCGTACTCAACATAAGTCGGAACATCCGACGCTTTCACGAGGATAAACTTCATTTTATATTCTTCATTTGTAAAAATCAATTTACGGGTTTTCTTATCCTTCATTTCCGAGCAGTCGATACCGATTGTACCGAATATATCCATTGCCAGCTCGGCAAGACGTCCCTTTGCCAATGCAACCGTTAAATATCTCATACTACATCCTCCTGAAGCCCAATTCTTCCGCAGTCGGCTCCATAGCCTCATCATTGTAACCCGCAAACTCATTTACCGTCGTATCTATTACTGTATTCTGATTAAGGTCATAAACCTTAAGTCTGCCGTCCGAGTATACACGCATCACACATTCCTGCTTTGTATTTTCAGCATAACGCATAGCGCTTTCAAAATCACTGCCCTCTCCCAGATACTGCTCCACAAGACAGCCGTTCATTCTTAGGCTTGAAACAAGCTCATACATAGGGGCATCCGCACCCTTTTCAGCAAATGCCAGAGTTGAACCCACACTTCTTCCAAAGCCCTTGCCTCCGACAGCCTTCATAATTCTTGAAATTCCAATCGCAACACCGACCGCCCCCTTCGGCGCGCCGAATTTGCTCATAAGATTATCATAGCGGCCGCCCGCGCATACCGGAAAGCCTACACCGTGGGTATAACCCTTAAATATGGAGCCTGTGTAATAATCAATACTTTGCAGCATCCCCAAATCAAGGGAAATATATTTTTCAAAGCCGTATGAGCAAAGCGTTTTATATATGCTTTTCAGATTATCAAGAGCAATTTTTGAACTGTAATTCAAACCGGCAATGTTTGCTCTTTCAAGAATTGAAGCATCACCGAAAAGATAAGGAAGGTCAATAATAAGCTGCTTCACGTCATCTTCAATATTGAGATTTTTTACAAGCTGCTTTATGCCAACGCTGTCCTTAGAATCGATTCTCTCGCGAAGCCTTTCCGTCATAACATCATCAAATCCCGCCTGCTCCACAATTCCGTTAAAAAAAGCAACCTGACCTATTTCAATCGAAAATTCCTCAATCCCTACAGCAAGCAAGGCCTCAATTGCGCAGGAAATAACCTCAGCGTCCGCAAGATAAGAATAAGAGCCGATAAGCTCAATACCCGTCTGTGAAATCTCACGCTGGCGAACCCCCTCGGTCTGCTCGTGACGGTATACATTTCCCGTGTACATATAACGAAGCGGGGTCTTTTTATCAGCTTCCTTTGTTGCCGCCATTCTTGCAATTGAGGTCGTGAAATCCGGTCTGAGCGCAAGGATTCTGCCCTGCTCGTCAAAGAACTTGAACATTGCTTCCTGCGAAATTTGTCCTCCCTCGCCGACGTAGCAGTCATAATATTCAAATGCGGGAGTTTCAACCTCCTTATAGCCTGCGGCAGTCATAACCGCCCAAATCGTTGCCTCTATTTCCTTTTTTATTCCGCACTCCTCAGGAAGAATATCATTCACACCTGTTGGAGTATGCAGTCTCCAGTCTGACATATTGAATTTTCCTTTCCATGATACTTTATCACTTTAAATCAATAAAGTGCAAGATTATCGAACGCTTATATTATACCGTATTGTCTTTTATTTGTCAAGATAAATTACAAAAATTTCACAGAAATATAAATTCAGCATTTTACTATTCCGCCCCCGGATTGCGAGCAGCGAATGGCTCGAAACAGAATCGTTCGCCGAAGGCGCCTTTTTGGGGAAACTGTTCGCAGAGCAGACCGAACCGCAAATTCAGTCACGTCCAAACAGCAGCGTCATTTATAAATCAATCTAATAAAACAGGCTTTATCAAGATTAAATAAACCTTAACAAAGCCTGCCTGTATACAATATTTATCTCATAATAATATCTTCTCTTGCCGGACCGTTTGAAACTATCTTTATCGGAACCTCAAGCTCCTTTTCGATAAATTCAATGTAATTTCTGCAATTTTCCGGTAAGTCCTCATATTTTTTAATTCCGCGTATATCCGACTTCCATCCCGGTAAAACCTTCAATACCGGCTTCGCAATATCAAGCTTGTCTGTTGTCGGGAAATCACGGATAACCTCGCCGTCTACCTCATAGCCTACGCATACAGGTATTTCATCAAGGTAGCCGAGAACATCAAGCACCGTAAACGCCACAGCCGTTGTACCCTGTACGCGGCAGCCATAACGTGACGCTACACAGTCAAACCAACCCATTCTTCTCGGTCTTCCGGTGGTTGCGCCGTATTCGCCGCCGTCACCGCCTCTGCGTCTTAACTCGTCAGCTTCCTCTCCGAATATTTCAGAAACAAAAGCCCCCGCGCCTACTGCTGATGAGTAAGCCTTTACAACAGTGATAATCTCCTTAATCTCATAAGGCGGTATGCACGCGCCGATTGCTCCGTAACCCGCTAAAGGCGACGATGAAGTTGTAAAAGGATAAATACCGAAATCCGGATCCTTCAGCGAGCCTAACTGTCCTTCAAGAAGGATCGTCTTACCGCTCTTTACCGCTTCATGCATAAACGGAACGGTATCGATTACATATGGTTTTACAATCTCCGCATATTCCTTGCAGATCTTGTAAATCTCGTCCGCATCAAGCAGCGGTTTATGATAAATATGCTCAAGCATAAGATTTTTTACCTCAAGCACATTTTTAATCTTCTCCTTAAGCTCTTCATCACGGAAAAGCTCCCATACCTGGAAACCAATCTTTGAGTACTTGTCCGAAAAGAACGGAGCAATACCTGACTTTGTTGAACCAAACTGACGGTCAGAAAGTCTTTCTTCCTCATACTGATCGAACAGCTTATGATAAGGCATCAGAACCTGTGCTCTGTTTGAAATAACAAGCTTCGGTGCCGGAACACCCCTGTCAATTATTTCCTTAATCTCCTTGAAAAGCTCCGGAATATCCAATGCAACACCGTTGCCTATCATATTTGTTACATTTGAGTTAAATGAGCCTGACGGAAGAAGATGCAGAGCAAACTTACCGTACTCATTAATGATAGTGTGACCGGCATTTGCGCCGCCCTGAAAGCGGATAACTATATCCGCATCACCTGCGAGCATATCGGTAATTTTACCCTTACCTTCATCGCCCCAGCAGGCTCCTACTACTGCTTTTACCATTTTTATCTCCTATATTTTTATACGTTTATTTCTACTTCAATTCCGAGAAGCTCTTTATTACTCTCAATTACCGGCTTAACATATTCGTTAAGATAATCCTCAACCTGCTGCGGCGCTCTGCCGACAAAGTTCTTAGGCTCAAAATGCGAGGTGATTTCCTCAACCGTCAGCCCGAACGCCGGATCCGCAGCTATAAGCTCCGCAAGATTATTTTCTTTACCCTCAACCTTAACGGTTTTGCCGGCTTCCATAGAATGCTGTCTGATAAGCTCATGAAGCTCCTGACGGTTGCCGCCCTTCTTAACTGCGTCCATCATAATGTTCTCTGTTGCCATAAACGGAATTTCGCTCATAAAATGACGGTAAATAACCTTGTCATATACCACAAGTCCGTCAACTACATTAATGTACAGGCTGAGTATAGCATCGATTGACAGGAATGCCTCCGGAACAGAAATTCTCTTATTTGCACTGTCGTCGAGCGTTCTCTCAAACCACTGTGTCGAAGCTGTGATTGCCGGATTTAACGCGTCAACTATTACATAGCGGGCAAGCGAGCCTATCCTTTCGCTTCTCATCGGATTTCTCTTGTAGGCCATTGCCGACGAACCAATCTGAGACTTCTCAAACGGCTCCTCAATCTGCTTTAAGTGCTGAAGCAGCCTTATATCATTTGAGAACTTGTATGCGCTCTGCGCGATAAGGCTGAGCGTATTAAGTATCTGTGAATCAAGCTTTCTCGGATATGTCTGACCGCTGACAGCAAAGGAATTTTCATATCCCATCTTTGCGGCAATTTTTCTGTCAAGCTCCTTGCACTTCTCATGATCGCCGCCGAACAGCTCCATAAAGCTTGCCTGTGTACCGGTTGTACCCTTACAGCCTAAAAGCTTTGCTCTTGAAAGCGCAAAATCAACGTCCTCCAAATCCATCATCAGATCCTGAAGCCAGAGCGCCGCGCGCTTTCCGACAGTTGTCGGCTGAGCCGGCTGGAAGTGAGTAAATGCAAGCGTCGGCAAATCCTTATATTTCTCAGCGAATTTTGCCAACTCGTTAATAAGGCATACGAGCTTTTTCTTAACAAGCCGCATAGCCTCGGTCATAATGATAATATCGGTGTTATCGCCGACATAGCAGCTTGTTGCGCCGAGGTGAATAATACCTGCCGCCTTGGGACACTGCTGACCGTAGGCATATACGTGCGACATTACGTCATGACGAACCTTTTTCTCGCGCTCCTTTGCAACGTCATAATTGATGTCATAGATATGCTCCTTCATTTCGGCAATCTGCTCGTCAGTTATATTCAAGCCAAGCTCCTGCTCGCTTTCCGCAAGGGCAATCCAAAGCTTTCTCCATGTTGAAAACTTCTTGTCCGGCGAAAAAATATACTGCATTTCTTTTGAAGCATAACGCGAATTAAGCGGACTTTCATAAGTATTTGTTGCCATGTTTATATATTACCTTTCTTTACATTAAGCCCATTCTCTTTGCAACCTCAATGTATGCTTCCTCAACATCGCCCAAATCACGGCGGAAACGATCCTTATCAAGCTTTGCATGTGTGGTTGCATCCCATAAACGGCAGGTATCCGGAGAAATTTCGTCAGCAAGAATAATCTGACCGTCCGGAGTCTTGCCGAATTCAATCTTAAAGTCAACAAGCTCAATGTTGATTGATAAGAAATAATCCTTTAAGAATTCATTTACCTTGAATGTGAGGTCAGCAACAGTCGCCAAATCCTCCTTTGAAGCCGCGCCGATAGCTGTAATCTGATAATCGTTAATCATCGGATCATCAAGCGCGTCATCCTTTAAGCAGTACTCTAAAGTCGGATTCAAGAGAGCCTTGCCCTCCTCAACGCCAAAACGCTTTGAGAAGCTGCCTGCCGCGATATTTCTGATGATAACCTCAAGCGGTATAATGGTAACCTTCTTAACAACTGTTTCTCTGTCCGAGATTTCCTCTACAAAGTGAGTCGGAACGCCTGCCTTTTCAAGCTTTGCCATAAGGAAATTCGACATTCTGTTATTGATTACACCCTTTCCTGCAATCTGACCCTTCTTCTTGCCGTTAAAAGCTGTCGCGTCATCCTTGTAGTCAACAATATATAAATTCTCGTCCTCTGTAGTGTAAACCTTTTTAGCCTTACCCTCATAGAGCATTTCCTTCTTTTCCATCTTAAAAATCATTCCTTTCATGGCATACGCCGTATATTACTAATATATTATATTATAAAATGCACTGAAAATCAAGACAATATTGTAAAAATTATGAGAAAAATAAAAAGTTCTTTACGAAACGGCATATTTATGATACAATATTTATGCAAAAGGAGAGAAAACGATGATTTATTCAGAGGATATAAACAAAATCTGCGCTTTGTGCCGGAAATCAAAGGCTGCCATCGGCACTCGGGAGCATTTGGAATGTGAACTGAAAAAAGAATTTGTGCCGCTTGACGGAACATGCGCGGACTTTGAGTATGACATATTCAAAAAGCCGACGCGCAGACGGCGTCGGCTCCGAAAAAAATTCAGCGCCGATGATTTTAAGCTGTAAATCACAAAGTATCCATCTTCTGGATGCAAACAGCGGCAGCAGTATAATTATCGCTGCTCTTGCGGAGACGGGAAGTAACTTTTTTCATCATACGCTTAAGCCATGTGCTTGACGAGGAGGTAAAGCGTTTGGCTTTTTCCATTTCTTCCTCGGTGATAAGATTCCAGAAGCCGTCCGTACAGATAAGGAATGAGTACCCCGAACTTATGCCTATAACATCGGAAATATCCGGCTCCCAGCTTATTCTGTCGCCTATCGCGCGGCGGAGCTTATGCCTGTCGGGGCTGAGGCGAATCTCCCGATATTCTATATCTCCGCTTTCAAAGGCTTCAAAGGCTTCGCTGTGGTCCTCCGTTACCTCAGAAATTCTTGCGCCGCGGAAAATATATATTCTTGCGTCGCCGCAGTTGGCATACACTGCTCGTTTTCCGTCTGTTATCAGTACCGCAAGCGCGGCTCCTATATTGTCATATTCTTGATTGTACGCTTTAATTTCAAGTACTGCACTCTGCGCCCTTGTGATATAATGCTTTAATGCAGCCGGACTCAGTTCGGGCTTGACTTTAAATTCTTCAATGATGGTTTTAACCGCAAGGGACGACGCCGCACTGCCGTTCTGCCCCATGCCGTCCGCAGCGGCAAAAATATGTATGTTCCCCATGCCCGCTTCGGCAAAATAGTCATCATTGACTGCGCGTCCGCCCTTGTCTGTGAAGGATGTAAATTTCATAATTCCCCCCCGTTTCCTTCGCTTTCTCATAGCTTATTTTTGTAATTATATCACAAGTCAAACAATATTTCAACCCTTACAAAAAAATTTTTCCAAACATTTATCCTAAAGCAAAAGCTGCCGCAACAAAGGGTCAGCATTACGGCAGCTTTCGTATTTAATTCTTATAGCTTACTTCATAACCAAGCACTTCTGCTACAAACCGTACCGGGATATATGTACGGTCATTGACTATCCGCGCCGAGGTATCCATCTTTATGTTTTCACCGTTCAGCTGCATATCCTCAGAGCCGATTGTAAGCAGTATATATGTTCCGAGCTTTGCTATTTCTACTGTTTTCTCCGTATCATCATAAACGACATTGCATCCTAAATGCTCCATAATCGCACGAACCGGAACCTGTGTGCGGTCGCTCTCATCTATAAACGGCTTATCAACTCTGAACGGTATTGCTTCACCGTCTATTGTTATATTTATATTTTCTCCCGTTCCCGATACTTCAAAAGCGCCGATCTTTTCCGGCTTCGGCGTTTCCGCCGGAGCGGCAGTACTTTCTGTTTTATCTGCGTCTATAGGCTTTGCGGTTGAACGCGGCGCATTCTTGCCGTTTTCGACCGCTTTCAAGGCCGCGTCCGATATTCCAAAACTGCTTACATTATAATTCTTCGGCAGAATTATAACGTCAAGCCTTGCGCATACGTCAAACGCGCTGTCTCCAAGACTTACTCTCTGTCCTTTATCTTCAAATTCCGCCTTTTCAAGTTCTCCGCACTCGTAAAAAGCGCTCGGTCCTATCGTCAATACATTTGAAGGGAAATATACTTCTTTCAGCTTTGTTTTCGAAAACGCCCGCATTCCTATCTTCGTAAGTGTAGACGGAAACTGTACCGTTTTTACGTTTGTGTTGTAAAACGCCTCATAACCTATTTCCGTTACCCCCTCCGGAATAGCGGCATTTGTATCATAACCTCCGTAAAGAACAAGAACACCGTCTTTTATCAACATTCCGTTTGCTTCATGCGTCGCAACATAATTTCTCATAAACGGAGTATAAAAAAACGCGTCTTTCATTACCTCCGTAAGTTCACCGCTATATGTGATTTTTTCCAAAAAGTTAGAACTAAACGCTTTCTTTAATCCATCATAATTCTTTAAGCTGTCGGGAATCCTGACTTCCTTCAAATAAATGCTGTCAAATGCCTCTTTTCCGACTATTTTAACAGAATCCGGCAGACTGATTTTCTCCAGCTTACTGCGGGAAAACGCCATCTTTCCTATTTCTTCCAGCCCTTCTGGAAGCTCTATTTCCTTTATATTTGAACTCGCAAAAACAGCCGTACCTATTTTTTTCAAACTCTTCGGCAATACTACTTTATCATAATTTTTATACGGAAGATATGAGCCTAATTTCACCAGTCCTTCCGGAAGATTCATTTTTTCTAAATTGACCAGATAGAAAAATGCGCTATCCTCTATTGATTCTAAAGTTTCCGGAAGCTTTATTTCTTTTATATTTTTAAAAATAGGCGAAAGATATATTTTCTGTGAACCATGGTCATAAGGAAAGATACTTTCTATCGTTTTTACTGTATGACCTCCCAGCTTCTCCGGAATAACAAGCTTGGATTTATTTTTATCCGAAAGATCTACATCTACACCCTCAAAAATTGCCGAACCGTCTTTATCAACAGAGTACAGTATGTACATCCCGTCATATATTTCGTGTTCAAAATCAGAACGATATGTATTTAGCGGCGTATTCGTTCTTGTTGGAACTGCGGTTTTCTCCGGTTCTTCCGCTATCATCGGAACTTCAGTTCCTTCCGGCTCATCTGTTGCCATTGGAACTTTAGTTCCCTCCGGCTCATCTGTCACCATTGGAACTTTAGTTTCCTCCGGCTGTTCCGTTGTTGCTATATCCTCCATATTTGTTACTATTGTTTTAGAAGCAGAATTATCTTCTGCTCCTAAAACTACTGTAGAACCAATACTAATTAATAACAATACCGATATTAGTACCTTCTTCATATTGATCTCCTTTTTAATTATACGTATAGCTTATTGTGTACGGGTCATTTGTGAAATAATCTCTGCAAGCCGTATATACATATACTCCGTAATGATAAGATGACGATGTAGTAAACGAAAAGCCTCCTGATTTCGGTGTATTATCTGTCACCTGACGCACTGTCACTACATCACTTAATTCAGTGTAAACATATCCTGCTGTCTTTCTGCCCCTTACAAACTGCCTTCATCAAATTCAACAAAAACTTATAAAAGTACTTGACAAATCAAAGAAATTTTTTTATACTTATTATAAGAGAGATTCCGTTATTATAATCACTGAAGCCGGCCAAACTTTTATGATTTATAATGGTTTCTCTTTTTTTGTCTGTTTTTCTGAAATCATTAGACGTTATTCTTTAATTTTTTTCCTTTACACCGTCGGCTGTACCGACGGCAGCATGAAGAGCCTATCCGTAAATTAAGCACATCCCGCTTACTGATTTTTCGTCATACTGTCCCAAAAATCCGAATCCGCAGTATACGCTTCTTCCAATTACGGACAGGCTCTAAGTGAAAAGTTGTATGTAAAAATTGTGAGCTCACTTATATTTACAAGTATATTATACTTATATCCTTAATATTTGTCAATACCTTCTGCAACATCGGTAAAAATATGACAAGATCGGTCAATTAATCGCTGTTTGGATTAAAGCGATTAATTATCAAGATCGTGCTGAAAAGTTTATTATCCTTATCATAGCTCCATTCCATGCTTCCGTCATAGTTTGCCAGCGATTTTTTTATACTGAGCATGCCTATTCCATGTTCATCTTTATCGAGTTTTTTTGTTTGCAGCTTTCCTTCATATACTGTCGGTTCGGTATCGCAGCTGTTGTCTGCCCTAATAACTATAAAGGATTTATTCATCACTTTTATACTCAGAAAAATCTTTTTATTTTCGGAGTGCATACAGCTTTCCATTGCGTTATCCAGCAAATTTGCAAAAATTGCCACAACATCAAACTCTTTTATGAAAGACAAATCTATATCTTGAATATACATCTGGAAATCAATATTCTCCTTGCTGAATTTCTGCTGTTGTTGAGTCAAAAGAATATTCAGCGCCTTATTGTTCGTATATTCCGCAAGCAAAAACTCCTTATTTTTATCCTTGAACTTGTGTATTAACGATAATGCTTCCTCCTGATCTTCTCCAAGCATACCTTCTATATGATTACAGTATTTTTCAAAATCATGAATCATTATTTTTAACTCGTCATATTTTTCCTTCATTAATTTATAGCTTGTATAATCAAAGTTCTCTTTATAAGCAAGCTCCTTAAGCCGGTTAATTTTTTCGACATCGTCCAGTACTTTATTATATATCATATATATAATAAAGTTTGAAATAATAACAAATATCGCCGCCCATAATATAACCGCAGCATTTGACGCATTTATTTCCGAACTGATTTTTCCAAGACCGCTCAGTAAAAATACAGTTGAAGCGGGTAATACCAAGAAATACAATATTTCCTGTGTTTTATATTTTTTATCTCGTTTTGCATATAATTGTCTCAATAAACCCATGGCAACATAGAATATTAATTTAGAGGTTAACATAATAATAATATTCTCCAATTCAAAAAGTCTTTGGTTAATAGGCTCATATAAATTTATGATAAACCATGACGCAAGCCCTTCTCCGAATATGGACAGCATTGCTATTATTACAGCATTTAACGCAATATAAACTATTTGGCCCGAAAATCCCAGCCGCAGCACAACAAACAGCATACATACATTACTTACTGCGTTTAAAACAGGATTTCCGAACAAACATATGACTGCATAGACAAAATATCCGATGACTATGCATAAATTACTCCTAAATTTCGAATATCTGTAATTCATATCTGAATTTGAGTAATATATTACTATCAGACATTCCACAGCTACAGATAAAATTATATTTATTATATTCATCATTATATCTTTCTTGCCTTTCTGAAAAAATTTTTTTCGAAATCTTTATATTGTCTTCTTGACATTGCCGTTTCATATGTATTTCCTGCATAAGCCAATATAACATGTTCTTTTGTATATTTAGCAACATAATTCAAGTTGACAAAAAAGCTCTGATGCGGCTGGCAAAAATAATCCACCTCTTTCTCTATCATATTTTTTACCTCGGAAAACACTTCTTCCGCTTCGATTTCACCATATTCAAATGAAATTATCCTTGTATGACGTCCCGAAGTTTCAATATATAATATAGTTGATATTTCAATATCCATTACAAGCTTGTTTTTTTGCTGCGTTATATGTAATATTTTATGCTTTGCTTTTATTCGTTCCAGAACATTATCTATTCCGCCGCCCAATCTCTTTTTATCTACAGGTTTAGTCAGAAACCGCACTGCATTAACATCAAACGCTTTGTCAAGATAAATCGGATAATTAGTGATAAATATTTTATAACATTCAGCATTTTTTTCCGCAATCTGCCTTGCAAGGCTTATACCGTCCATTTCATCCATTTTAATATCCAGAATAACTACGCTGTATAGCTCTGCCCGCTCCAACAGGGCACTCGGTGAAGTGAATTGTTCTACTGAGGCTTGTATGTTCTTTTCACAGCACAGTTCTTTCACAATCGATGCTTCACTGTTCAGCGTTTCAGTATCATCATCGCAAACAGCAATTTTTAATTTCATAATTCCAGCTCTCTTTCTTTATGAATCATTTACCATATCTTCCAAATACCGTTTTTGGGTAAACATCCGCCTTTGCAACAAGAGCCTCTTTAATTACGGACACTCTCTTAATCTTACGTATACGATATGATAAATTCCCCATTTTCTACCTATATATTATATACCTTATTTATTAGATAGTCAATATACAAGCGGAGAATATTAACGATTTTTGAACAACCTGCTAATTCCGAAAACTTCGGCAAAAAATTGTCCGCAGCTTGATTTTTCCCGTAAAACATGATACAATAGAATAAAAAACGTAAGGAAGGATTTTTATGTCAAATTACATTACTACCTTCACAGGCAAGCATTTTACACCGCTCGCCCCGTTGGAAAAGGATATAGATATACGCGATATTGCTCATGCGCTTTCACTGATAATACGCGCAGGAGGCCATTATAAAGAATTTTATTCGGTTGCACAGCACTCTCTCCACTGTGCCTATGAGGCAATGGAACGCCGTGCCAATCCCAGGCTTGTGCTGCTGTGCCTGCTGCACGATTCCGCCGAGGCTTATATTGCCGATGTTACCCGTCCGGTCAAAAGAAATATGCCGGACTACAAGGCTGCTGAGCGCCGCATTTTAAATGCAATCTATAAAAAATACCTCGGTATTCTGCCGGACGAAAAAGAAATTGAGTTCATAAAAACAATCGATAATGCTCTGTTTTATCACGAATTTCTCTATCATATGAACGAGAAACCTTTCGACGAAGCGCCTTATCTTAACAGCGAGCCTGATTTCAGCTTTGTCCCGTTCAAAAATATTGAAAATGAATTTATTAATATCTTTGAAGCGCTTTGCCACCAGCTGCGCGAGCTGAAAAAGATTAGGATTATCGGTCTTGACCTTGACGGTACATTATTCCGCAGTGACAAAAGTATTTCTCCCCGCCTTAAATCAGCTCTGCAAAATGCCGCGGACAAGGGTATTGAAATTGTCCCCGCTTCCGGACGCTCATATGCCGGTATTCCCGCAAAGGTCAAAGAACTGCCCGGAGTGCATTATCTCATAACTACAAACGGTGCGGACGTTTACACGCTTGACGGTCAGCGTTTATATTCGCGTTCTATGCCGTGCGCAGACGCTGCGGATATTACAAAGCGCATAATTGACATGGATGTTATTGTAGGCGCATACATTGACGGCAGGGGATACATGGAACGAAGTCAGTATTCGCTTGCGGAACAGCGCGGAACAGAAAAGTTTGTGCTTGATTACTTCCGTGAAACCCGCACGCTTGTGGACGGGCTGCCGGAATTTATTCTGGAAAACAACAGAGCAGTTCAGATTATTACTCCTACCTTCTACGGTACTCCGGAGAAGGTAAGAAATGAGATTACCGGACTGGTACGCGATTATGATAATATGATTTACGTATACGGCAGTCCGTCAAATATAGACATTTCGCATCCCGAAGCAAGCAAGGGCTTTGGAATAACGGAGCTTGCAAGGCTCAAAGGAATTGACCCGTCATATACCGCCGCCTTCGGAGACAGCGAGAATGATGCGGATATGCTCAGAAAAGCAGGCTTCGGCTTTGCCATGGCAAACGGCGACAAATACGCGTATGACGCGGCTGATTTCATTGCGCGCAGCAATGACGAGGACGGTGTGGCAGACGTGATTGAAAAGCTTATACTTTAAAATCCTATCCGTCAATTAAGCACATCCTGCTTGCTGATTTTCTGTCATATTATCCCAAAAATTCTCGTCATACGCGGTACGCATCGGATTTTTGGAATAATCTGACCTGATGACTTGCTTTGAAAGTCATAGGTGAGCTGTTTACAGCTCACCTTAGCAGGAAAGAATCCCACCTTCGCAATATGCACTTCCTTAAGGAACCACTGATTAATTAACGCCTAACGGCTTAGCACGCATTGAACTTGCATATTTTCCGTCATATCATACAAAAATCTCTCGACATACGCGAGTATGTTTTCGATCTTTTTATATAATCTGACGAAAAATCTGACTGTGTTCACTGCGTACTA
>JAUNPN010000064.1 GCA_030536655.1 bacterium
TTATGATATAATAACAAATGTATTAAGGAAAAAAACAGAATAAGTTTCAGATAATTACACATTGTATTGCAGCAGAGTTAGTTCTCGCTCACGAAAGTGAGGTTTGGGTACGATTATTATAAATAAAATAAAAATAATTATGAATTTCCTATTGACAAAATAGGATTGCTGTGTTACAATATAAATACAGTAATGAATATCACTTTTTCTAAGAAATGTGATAAATACCAGGATTTTTAGGTTCACAAGACCTTTAAATTATATACATTCTTGAAATAAGAGGAGGTACAGTCATGAACACAAATGCATGGCAGGGATTTAAGGGACGTTTATGGAAAGATGAAATAAATGTCCGCGATTTTATTCAGAACAACTATACAGCTTATGAAGGCAACGAGGACTTCCTCGCAGGACCGACAGACGCTACAAATAAGCTTTGGGATGAGCTTCAGGAGCTTTTCAAGGAAGCAAGAGCTAAGAACGGCGTTCTTGATATGGATACGAATATTGTATCTACAATCACATCACACGCTCCCGGCTATCTTGATAAGGAGCTTGAAAAGATTGTCGGACTTCAGACTGATAAGCCGCTTAAGAGAGCTTTTATGCCGTTCGGCGGAATCAAAATGGCAGAGGGCGCACTGGAGAACTACGGTTATACTCCGGATCCGCTCATGCACAAGATTTTTAATGATTACCACAAAACTCATAACCAGGGCGTATTCGATGCATACACACCGGAGATGAGGGCGGTAAGAAAGAACAAGATTATTACAGGACTTCCGGATACCTATGGTAGAGGCCGTATCGTTGGAGATTACAGAAGAGTTGCACTCTATGGTATAGATTACCTCATGGAACAGAAGGCAAAGGACTTTGCTAACTGCGGCTGCGGAACAATGACTGACGATGTTATTCGCCTCAGAGAAGAAATCCAGATGCAGTACAAAGCTCTTAATGACATGAAGACAATGGCTGCTTCATACGGCTGCGATATTTCAAAGCCGGCTGAAACTGCAAGGGAAGCTGTTCAGTGGTTATACTTCGGTTATCTTGCCGCAATAAAGACTCAGAACGGCGCAGCAATGAGCGTTGGCCGTGTATCAACCTTCCTTGATATTTATATTAACAGGGATATTGAAAACGGCGTTATTACAGAGAAAGAGGCTCAGGAATTAATCGACCACTTAGTACTGAAGCTCAGAATGGTTAAGTTCGCAAGACCGGATTCATACAACCAGTTATTCTCAGGCGACCCGGTATGGGCAACTCTTGAGGTTGCAGGTATCGGTCAAGACGGCAGACACATGATTACAAAGAATGACTACCGTTTCCTCCATACACTTGAGAACATGGGCCCGTCACCGGAGCCGAACCTTACAGTTCTTTATTCGTCAAAGCTTCCGGTTAATTTCAAGAGGTATGCGTCAAAGATTTCGGTTAAGACAAGCTCGATTCAGTACGAGAACGATGACGTAATGAGACCGGTTTGGGGCGATGATTATTCAATCTGCTGCTGCGTATCGGCAACACAGACAGGTAAGGAAATGCAGTTCTTCGGCGCAAGAGCTAACCTTGCAAAGTGTCTGCTTTACGCTATGAACGGCGGCGTTGATGCAAAGACCTTCCAGCAGGTCGGCCCCGCATATCAGCCGATTACTTCGGAATACCTTGACTATGATGAGGTAATAAAGAAGTATGACGACATGATGGAGTGGCTCGTTGGTCTTTATGTGAACACATTGAACCTTATCCATTATATGCACGATAAATATTATTATGAGGCTGCGGAGATGGCTCTTATCGATACAGATGTAAGAAGAACCTTCGCTACAGGTATCGCAGGCTTCTCACACGTAGTAGATTCATTATCAGCTATTAAGTATGCCAAGGTAAAGACAATCAGAAATGACAAGGGTATTATCGTTGATTTTGAGACAGAAGGCGATTTCCCGCGTTACGGAAACGATGACGACAGAGCTGATGAGATTGCAGTATGGCTCTTAAAGACATTTATGGAAAAGCTTAAGCACTATCACACATACCGTAATTCAGAACCGACAACTTCGATTCTTACAATCACATCAAACGTAGTATACGGTAAGGCAACAGCTTCGCTTCCGGACGGAAGAAAGGCAGGCGAGCCGTTATCACCGGGTGCAAATCCGTCTTACGGCGCAGAGAAGAACGGTCTTATCGCTTCGCTTAACTCGGTTGCTAAGCTTCCGTATGAGTATGCGCTTGACGGTATCTCAAATACTCAGACAATTTCACCGGACGCTTTGGGTCACGATGATGAGGAGAGAACTAACAATCTCGTTAATGTTCTTGACGGATACTTTGATCAGGGTGCGCACCACCTCAATGTAAACGTATTTGGAACAGAGAAGCTCATTGACGCTATGGAGCATCCTGAAAAGGAAGAGTACGCAAACTTCACAATCCGTGTATCGGGTTATGCGGTTAAGTTCATCGACCTTACAAGAGAGCAGCAGCTTGACGTTATTTCAAGAACCTGCCATAAAGAAATGTAAAGTTTAAGGTTATAATATAAAGAGAGGCTGTTGTGCTGGCACAACAGTCTCTTTACGTCAAAGCTAAAGGAGGGCTTATTTATGTATGGTTATGTTCATTCCACAGAAAGCTTCGGCTCGGTTGACGGACCGGGAGTACGCTTTATAATTTTCGTTTCCGGATGTCCTATGCGCTGCATGTTCTGTCATAATCCAGATACATGGAATATGAAGGACGGCGAGAAAACTGAGGTTGAAACGTTGGTCAAAAAGGCGCTGCGGTGCAGGACGTACTGGAAAAACGGCGGCGGCGTCACGGTCAGCGGCGGAGAACCGTTAATGCAGATTGATTTCGTTACAGAGCTGTTCAGGCAGCTTAAACGTGAGGGAGTGCATACGGTTATTGACACGAGCGGCGCTCCGTTTACAAGAGAAGAACCGTTTTTTTCAAAGTTTGAAGAGCTTATTAAGCTTACGGATTTGCTGTTGGTGGATATAAAGCATATTGACGCGGAAAAGCATGAGGAGCTTACGGGCAGACCTAACGGCAATATTCTGGATATGCTGAGATATTTGTCGGATATAAACAAGCCTGTATGGATAAGGCATGTGCTTGTTCCCGGTGTAAGCGATAACGATGAATACCTTATGAAAACCCGTGAGTTTATCGACACACTGACAAATGTGGAGAAGGTCGAGGTGCTTCCGTATCATACGCTCGGCGTGCCGAAGTGGGAAAAGCTCGGCTATGAGTACAAGCTCGGCGATACAAAGCCGCCTTCAGAGGATAGAATTATAAATGCAAACCGCATTTTGAAAACAGGAAGATATTAAGGAACCACTGATTAATTAACGCCTAACGGCTTCCTTAAGATCCTATTCGTAAATCAAGCAAATCCTGCTTGCTGAATTCCGTAATATTGTCTCAAAAATTTTCGTCATACGCTAATATGCGTCAAGAGGGAGCTGCAAATTTTGCAGCTCCCTCTTGTCAAATTATGAATGTAACTTGTTTTTCGCTTAATTTAATGTACAAGTCTTAACTGTAAGGATACCGTTGATATTTCCGGCAGCCTTTACTGTAGCGCCTGCCGCACTATCTGAGCATCTGAGCTGTGTATCGGAAGAACCGAAGTAAAGAATATCGTCTGCTTTTACATCAAGGTCATCCGAGCCTGCTTTTGTTACGAGAACAAGAACCTCTGAGCCTTCATCAAACTGCGGCATTGCTGTCAATGTAACAGTGTTTCCGCTTGCCGATGCTGTAAGACTTCCGTCCGGTTCAAGCTCATCATTGAGCGACAGCTTTGATACAGGATAAATCTTTATGACGTCATTGTTCTTGTTAAAGTCTGACGGAAGATCAATTCCAAGTACAATTGTGTTTTCGCCGCTGTTTAAGGATTCTCCGTAGAGTGAGTTCACATATGTATTCTTCAATGTGCCGTCTGCGCCGAGAATTTCTGTTACGAAAGTAACCTCATAGTCCGGCTCATAGAAGAAGTTTCTTGTAACGTTGAGGTTTACAAGTCTCTTTTCATCCTCGCTTACTCCGAGAGTATTTATTGTAAGCACGTCTGCCGACTGTACGTTGAACTTCGCACTTGCATATACTGCCGGGTTCTGAGCCGATACAGCCCTTACATAGTAGTCGCCGAGCGGAGCCATACCGCCGATTGTTATAAGTCCTGTTCCGTCAACCGTAATATCCGTGTTATCAATCGGATACCGGTCATCTGCATCGTAAATTCTGTACTGCATTACCGACGAATCCGGGTTCTTAATTTCAAGCTCGTTCCAGAATAATGCCGCATTTGCCTGAACTGTTCCGCCGAGGAATGCTGACTGAATATCCGTTGTTACAGTTATCTCGTCCGGCATCGGAGTGAGTATTCTCAGGTTATCATAGCTTGTGTTTGCATTGATGTTGACAAATGCTGTAGGTTCGTCATTACGCTGGTTAACGTCTGTGATAAGACGCTTGTTGGTACGCTCGCCGTTTTCATCATACTCCTCAAAAATCATGTGAGCATATGCGCCCTGCTTTCTGATAAGAGTGATGTGATACCACTTATCTGAAGAAATTTCTCCATAATTGGTAAATTTGCTGCTGCCTGTCTGAACACATAGCTGTCCGTTATGGTATACAACACAGGTGTTTATCTTACCGTTCTTTGCCGGCTGGAAGCCTGCGCCCTCGGCGTCAAACTTAATATCCATCTCAACAACAATATCACTGCCGGTTTCTGTTATAAAGCCTGTCTGGATACCTGCTGTTGCTGTATGGTAGTGAGTACCGTCCGGTGCGCCTTCGTTAAAGGTTGTATTTGTAAGCTCTGTTTCACAGTTGTCCGAGGTAATAAGCCTGTCAAGCGTACCTTCCTCGTTGCCTTCAAGAGCGTCAACCGCCTTAATATGAACAGGTAATGAGGCTCTTACAGTATCGGTCGGGTCTGCCGCGCGTACGGTTATATCCTGTGCGATTGCCTTCCGGTCAACCGTCACAACGCCGTTTTCAATCTTTATCCACTTAGTGTCACCAAGCTTTACCAAGTCAGCTTTATTTGATGCGTACCAGATTAGATCGCCTTCCTCAAGTGTTACAGCCTCGCCGTTCTTTGTCGCTGACGCTGTGATTGTGAGAGGTTCATCTGCACTTACGTAATTCTTTTCAGCTGTAAGCGTTAAGGTATCAAACTTGACATTTGAAATATCGGCAGCTTTTATTGTTATTGCCTTTTCCGCATAAATTCCGCTTTCCGCCGTTGCTCTTACAAGTATTGTTTTTGACGGTGCGTCGATTGCTGCATTTAATAAGCCTGTACTGCTTACTGTAATGCTTTCATCTGTGACCGGTGTGCTGCCGTCAGACTCGTATAAAGCCCATGTAACCGACGGAGCGGTTATGTACGCATTCTGTCTGGATGCGCTGTAGCTGAACGGCATTGCATTTCCTGCCTTTAATGTATCGTCCTCTGATGTAACCTGTAACGTATCAGCGCCGAGCATAACAATCTTAGCGTTGTCGATGCTTGTTCCGAGTTCAGCTGTAATCTTTTTCGCGCCGCTCTTGTTGTTGGCTGAAAGATTTCTGAGGTTTACATTTTCATATGTGCCGATGTATGTTTTTTCTGTACCGTTGTATTCGTATACAATCATGTCAGCCTTTGCGTCCGGTGCGCTGTAGCGTCCGATAAGTACAACCTGATACCACTTTGCCGGGTCAATCTCATTATAATATGTGTAGCTTGAACCGCCTGTCTGAACTGTTATGTATGACTTGCCGTCCTTGTCCTGACGTCTTACGCAGGTACCATAGTTGTTTGACTTGTTCTTCGGGCTGAAGCCTGAACCAACCTGATCAAAGCGTACATCTGCACTCCACATAATATCTGCTGTTGAGTCGGCGTCTATCGATATTATGTCTGCTTCCTGCGCTGAGGTGAGGTAAGATGTGCCGTCCCACGAAACGCCTTCGCCCGCTGTTGTACCGCTTACAACGTTGGAGCCGTCATTTGAAGCTGCAACCGTATCATATTCGTATATTCCGTCAGCCTTGCTGCCCGGCTGATCTGTCGGAGCCGCTGTTTCGTCCGGAGTGTTTGTCGGAGCCGCTGTTTCGTCCGGTTCAGTCGTCTGTTCCGGTGAATCTGCGTTTACGTTTATTGCGTCTGCAAGCGGAACCATGTCTGTGAGATTGTTCCACAGCATTGCTTTTGAAACCGGAGCCGCCGCTATGTCGATATCAACATCAACCGATACCGGAGTGTTTGCTGTAAGCGTAAGCGGATAAAGCTTAACGGCTTCAAGCATACCGGCATTGTCATAGCCTGCGATTATTAGCTGTGCCGACGTGTCGGAGTCGCTTGTCGCGGTTACCTTGCCGTCTGTGTTTACAAGTGTTACTTTCGGGAGGTTTTCCGATAACTCAACTGTTCTTTCGGTTGTTGTAATCGGCTCTGCCGGAGCATAGTCAAAGAGTGCCGCAAGATCTTCATCCGAGGAAAGACTTGCCTCTGCCGGTGTAACTGTGATGTTAAGAACCTTTGCTTCCGCGTCAGTCTCGATGGTTACACCGTTAATTGTACCGAGAACCGGACCAAGCTCTGAAATAAGGTCTGTGTCTGCTGAATTCTTTGCAATTTCAAAGTTCAGAAGTCCGCCTACCTCTTCATTTTCAAAGATATTTGTTGAGCCGAACGGAATATCGGTTTTCTTTCCGCCTGAGAAAATTGTGATATAAGGCATATCACCGTAAATCATGTAGCCGGGCTTAGCACCGTCAACTGTGTATGTGTAGCTCATGTCTGCACCGGCTGCCTTTATCGCGTCAAGAATTGTTTTAACTTCACCTACAACGCCTGAGCCTGTGGGTCTGTACGGCTTGTCGGTAAAGCCTGTTACATCTGCACCGTTTACCTTAACTGTGTAGTAATCCTTTGTATCCTCGTTTACCTTTACAACATTGCCTGTACCGTCAGTCCAGTCAGCTGTGAAGGCTGTGCCGAGTGCCTTCAATGCCGGAGTCTGAGCCTTTTCCGGCGGCGGCGGAACCTCGCCCTGCTTGAAGGACTGCTGCGGTTCTGTTGAAAGACCGCCTACAACCTCAAACGGAGCTGATGACAATGTAATCTGGGCATTCTGCATACCCTCTGCCGAGGCTGTGAGAACAAACTCGCCGGCTTCGCGTGTGGATTGGATAAATACTCTGTTTATACCGCATTCAGCGAATACATAATCCTTATGGTTTACGATTCGTCCGCCTTCGCCTGAAAGTCCGTCGCTGTAGTAACCGCTGTTATATCCGCCGATAAAGTTAGCCTTTGTCGGGTCGCTTACAGTGAAGTTAATCTTTCTCTCGTCAAGCGGGCATACGTTTCCTTCTTCGTCAACGATTTCAACGTCAACATAAATTAAATCGGAGCCGTCGGCTCTTAAGCCGTCCGGACCTGTTACCGGTGTAAGTCTGATACGTGCCGGTTCGCCTGCCGTTTTAATCTCGTCCTCTGCAATGACGTTGTCTCTTTCGTCATAAGCCTTTGCGGAAACCTTTCCCGACTGTGTAACGTCAATGTTGTCAAATGCGTAGAGGTAATTGCTTGTTGCTGTTGTATCTGTTCCTGCTAATTTGTCGTTTACATAAAGCTCAACCTTTGCAACATCGCCTGAGCCTACAACGTAAACTGTCTTTTTTGTAGGGTCACGCTTGAGGATTGTACCGTTCGGCTCCCAGTATGTGCCGTTGAAGGTTTTGTCCTCGTAATTGTATGTATCGTCGCCGGCTGCCGGATAATTCCAGTGACCTATAATATGGAGTGCCGGAGTATCCGACTGAGCAGCCTGAAGGGTGTAGAAGCTTTCTTTCTTTACTCTTATCGGGTCAACTCGTCCCGATGTTCTTGCGTTCTCAACGCCGCAGTTACGAACGTGCATATTTGAGTCTGACCAAACCATCATTGCCGCTCCGGTATACTCATTACGTCCGCTTGCGCCTACACGGTTGTTGTAAAATTCAACATATGCACCGAGTGAGGTTCTTGAGAAGTCCTCCTGCGTCTGATCCCATATATCGTAGCCGTCTGTCTTGCTTGCACCGTCACCGAGCCACTTATTTACATAGTCGTAATATGGAGGAGAGAAGTCGTCCCATACACGTCTCGGAGCTTCGTTTCTGTGATACTCTGTTTCAAGAATAGGCATATACTTATCTAATGCTTTCATTGAAGCGTAAGCATTTGTGCCGTGACGGTTTTCCATTGTTCCGACCCATTCAGCCTCTGCGAGCTGCTCTGTACTTGAAATTGTACGGCTTCCCATAAATCTGCCGCCTTTCGGGTCAAGCGCTTTTCTTAAGTCGGTCATTGCCTTCATGTGAGCCGGTGTAATCTGATTGTTTCCTGCCTCCCAGAAAAGGATTGACGGGCTGTTGCGGAAGTAGATGATTACATCGCGCATTGCTTCAAGACGCTGATCCCATGAACGTCCGGCTGCATCGCCTTCCTTATCACCTGCCGGGCAGATTGAGATAACACCGTATTTATCTCCTGCGCGGATGTCGACCGGATTCGGAGCAATGTGCATCCAACGGATATAGTTTGCATTCGACTCCTTAACGAGCTGCATATCTATATCCGAGAGCCAGTCGTTCGCAACGCCGATTGCTGCCCACTCGTTTGTTGAACGCTGAGCGTAGCCCTTTAAATATGTGCTGTTGCCGTTGATTAAAAGACCGTTGTCCTTGTTGTATTCAACGCTGCGGAAGCCTGTTACGGTTTTCTGTGAGTCGATTACCGTATCTCCGTCCTTTAAGTATGTGTAAACGGTGTAGAGGTACGGTGAAACATCGCTCCAGAGGTTTAAGTCTGAAAGATTCTTTGAAGCGGTAATTTTTGATACCTGTACTGTTGAAAAGTCAACGCTGTTGCGTTCCGCATCCTTATAGTCATATGCATCAGAGGGAACAACGCTCATTATCTTCTCGTTTGTATCCGTTGCAGCCGGAACATTTGCGCTTCCGGTAAAGGTGTCAACAAGGTTGCCCTCGCCGTCAACTACGGCTACTTCAAGAGTAATGTCCTTTGCTGAGCCTGACTCGTTTCTTACCTCCGCTTCAACATGAATGTCCGCTGAATTGTTACGGAGGTTGTAGTTATCCGTGAAGATATAGTTACCTGTTGTTTTGAGGTTGTTATACAGCGGAAGAGTCTGATAAATTGTACCCTTTGCGTAGAGGTTTACATTTCCTGTGATACCGCCCTGAACCTCGTTGAAGTCCTTTGTGTTCCACTGGAAGCCGACACCGTCTGCCGCGCCCGGTTCGCTGCCCGGTTTTGTTTCCTTTGTGTCGTTGTTGTTGCCTCTTGAAGCTGAGTTATCTGTTGCAACGGCGATAAGGTTTTCCTCGCCGGCCTTGACATAATCCGTAATATCAAAGCCTGCCGGTGCGATACCCGCCTCGTAGTAGCCGACGATTTCGCCGTTTACATAGAGATAAACCGACTGTCTGAATGCCTCAAATTCAAGGAACATCTTCTTGCCCGCATCCGAAGCGGGGATTGTGATGTTCTTTCTGTAGAACATGAAGCCGCGGAAAAGCGACGCTTCACCTGCATCAAGTCCAAGACCGTCGAATGAGTCCTCGGAGTTTGGCGCGTGAGGAACGGAAACCGTTTCCCATGAGCTGTCGTCATAGCCGAGTTCATAGAACTGCTTGCCGCTTGCGTCTTTAACGCTTTCGAGCGCGGGAGTGAGCGGGTAGGTTGTGCCGGAAGCCTTTTTAAACTTCCAGTCAACATTCATATTATACGTTACCGAAGGACTTTCCGGTTCAGTATAAGCTGTTTCGGCGTCGTCTTCTGCGAATACAGGTATTGCTGAAAACAATAACTGCATACACATTACGAGCGAAACCAAAATAGAGATTTTTCGTTTCATGAAAATCCACTCCTTTATTAAAAAATTTTTATCGGATATTATTATTTTAGCACAAACGGCAAAGAAAATATATAGCATTCCTTGTTATTGATATTGCAAAAATTGCTGTTTTGTGATATAATTAAGGAAGCACTGATTAAATATAGTACGCAGTGAACACAGTCAGATTTTTCGTCAGATTATATAAAAAGATCGAAGGCATACTCGCGTATGCCGAGAGATTTTTGTATGATATGACGGAAAATATGCAAGTTCAATGCGTGCTAAGCCGTTAGGCGTTAATTAATCAGTGGTTCCTTAAAATATGAAAGAAAAGGGATAAGGAATAAAGGGGAGAATTATGGATACCAACAAATCATTTAGGTGTGAGGATTATATGTATTTCAGCGCTTCATCGCTGCCGCCGAAGCTTGATATGCACAGTCATAAGTATTATGAGATTCTGTATTTCGGCGGCGGCGACGCGGCATATGTCATCGGCGACCGTACATATCATGCGGCTCCGGGCGATGTATTTGCGACGGCGCCGGGAGAGATGCATTGTGTTGTTTTTAATTCCGATGCTGTGTATAAAAGACAGTTTATTCAGATTTCCGATCGGATGATGGAGCAGATACCGTATGAAGTCAGACGCGGAGTGACAGAAAATATATGCCGCGGAAGAAACCGCATTCCGGCGGAGGCGGTTAAGCGGCAGAGGATCGGAGCGTATTTTCGGCTGGTGCATTATAATATCGGGAAAAATACCAATATCAGCGACTTTATGATACGAACGTATATTATGCAGCTTGTGGCTATGCTCGGCGAAATCTCTGTGGAAGAAATTGATTCATATGCCGGTGAAAAAATGGTTATTGCCGATATAAAAAGCTATATTTCACGCAATGTAAGCGCTGCGCTGACGCTTGATTCGCTCGCATCGGAGTTTTTTATGAGCAAATATTATCTGTGCCATATGTTCCGCAGTGAAACGGGAATGACGGTTAAGGATTACATAAACGCGCAGAAGATAACAAGGGCGTGCGAGCTTATAAATGAGGGGGTAAACGCGGTTGATGTGCAGAAACAGTGCGGCTTTAACGATTATTCGACCTTTTACCGGACTTTTAAAAAATACATGGGAATAAGTCCGACCGGATTATAATTTGTCGTGAAAACGGTTATAATGAGAATACTTCAAGGGGCTGCTGCCAAGCAGCAGCCGCATATATGCTTGTTTGCTGCAATAAGGTAATTATAAACGGAGTATCAAAATGCATTTGAGTTTTGATAAAATCCGATTGGAATGGAGGATTCTTATGAGTGAAAACACGGAAAAGCGTGAAGAAATAGAGGACATGGGTTCGGTAAAGACGCATAATCCGCACGGGAATATACAGTGTATAACGATTATCGGTCAGGTGGAGGGACACCAGATACTTGATGACAGAACCAAGACGACAAAGTATGAGCATATTCTTCCTCAGCTTGCGGCGATTGAGGAGGATGCGGACATTGACGGACTGCTGGTTCTGCTTAACACCTGCGGCGGAGACGTCGAGGCGGGACTTGCGATTGCGGAAATGATTTCCGGCATGAGCAAGCCTGTGGTATCGCTTGTGCTCGGCGGCGGTCACAGCATCGGTGTGCCGCTTGCGGTTGCGTCGGATTATTCGTTTATTGCGCCGTCCGCCACAATGACGGTACATCCGTTGAGAATGACGGGCATGGTTATCGGCGTTATGCAGACCTTCAGATATTTTGAGCGTATGCAGGAAAGAATAACCGATTTTGTTATACGCAATTCAAAGATAAGCTATGAGGATTTCAGAAGGCTCATGCTTACGACAGAGGATATTGCCAATGACGTCGGAACAATCCTTTTCGCGGATAAGGCGGTTGAGTGCGGCTTGATTGACAGCATGGGCGGTGTTCATGACGCGCTGAACAAGCTGTATGAGATGATTGGGAAATGATTTGAGGCGAAAATATTACATTAATGTGATATTTTCGCTGTTTCTCTTGAAAAAAATGAAAAATCATGTATAATATATTTTAGATAAATATATGGTAATTCGGAGGTACACATGAAAACAAAAAGACTTTTTGCAATGCTGCTTGCAGCAATGCTGATAATTGTTTCGTTTACTGCGTTCGCAGAGCCGGAGAACGATGACGCCGGCGGTACGGCTTCATCGTCATCGGATATTGTCATTGACTCAAATATTGAAAAGGAACCGGAGGTAAAATATGCGGAGGCAGCCCTGCTTATGGATATGAGCTCCGGACGTTTGCTCTATGCGAAAAATGCGCAGGAAAAGCTCTATCCCGCAAGCACGACAAAGATGATGACAGGTATCATCGCTCTGGAGGAGGGAAATATGTCGGATAAGGTTACCGCTACATATGCCGCTCTTAAGGATATAACAAACGAGGATTCGCATATGGGAATTCTTATCGGCGAGGAGCTGACAATGGAGCAGCTTATTAACGGTATGCTTGTATATTCGGCAAATGACGCGTCAAATGTAATCGCGGTTCATCTTTCCGGCTCTATTGAAGCGTTTGTTGACAAAATGAATGCGAAAGCGGTTGAGCTTGGTATGAATAACACGCATTTCGAAAATCCGTGCGGTATTCATGACGATAATCACTATACAACGGCGGAGGACCTTGCAATTCTTGCAAAGTATTGTATGCAGAACGAGCAGTTCCGGGAAATCGTAAAAAAGCCTGTCTACAGTATGCCCGCAACGAATAAATATGCGCTTGAGAGAAATCTTCCGACAACGAATCTTTTCCTTTCAAGAGCGCGTTCAAGTATGCACTACTACCAGCCATGTATCGGTATCAAAACCGGACATACCTCGAAATCCGGCTACTGCCTTGTCAGCGCGGCGGAGCATGACGGCATTGAGCTGCTCAGCGTGGTAATGAAGTGCCAGAATACAAATGACAATGAGGGCGCGTATTCGTATATTGACACAAAAAAGCTGTTTGAATTCGGCTTTAATAACTATACTAAGAAGTCTATCGCTCAGCCGGGCGATGTTGTGGCTGATACTAAGGTAAACGAGGCAAAGCACGGACTGAGAGTTTCGGCAACTGTTCCCGACGCCGTGACCGCGCTTGTACCGGCAAATGCGGATAAGGACGCAGACATTCAAAAGGAGATTGATATTCCGGAGTCTATTGACGCGCCTGTTAATCAGGGCGACAAGGTAGGAAGCGTTGTTTACAGCTATGACGGAAAGAGCCTTGCAAGAGTGGATCTTATTGCCGCAAATACGGTTGAAAGGAACGAGATTATTCACGTTTTGAACAAGGTTCTTAAGGTTGTGACAAGTCCGTTCTTCTTTATCCCGGCGATTATCATTATAATATTGATTTTTATAGCGGACAGACAGCGTAAAAAGCGTGAAAGAAAAAGACGGCTCCAGCAGCTTAAGCGTAAAAAGCAGCGCAGCGGCGCGGCTCAGACGGAGTACAGAGCTCCCGACAGACGCGCGGCAAGAACAGAGATACAGCGGGATGAAACAAAAGGCTCAAATTCAAGGTATAACAGCAGCCACGACCCGCATCTTTAACGTTCCTTTTGCCGAAAGGCTTTGAATAACGGTTATTGAAAGAGGGTAAATAAAATTGAGTATCAATAATAAACAAAGTGTAAAATGTCCGAAATGCGGTCAGCTTTCGGATATAACCGTGTGGTCGTCGATTACGGCAAAGGACAGCGCGGATTTGAAGTATGACCTGCTGCACGGCAGAATAAATATTTTCCGCTGTCCGTCTTGTCAGCAGACGGCGCTTATGCCGTCGCCTCTGCTCTATCATGATGAAGATGAAAAGCTGATGATGTCTTTTACTCCGTGCGAGGATGCTGTCAGGGCGGAGCAGCTCTATGATGATGTTATGGAAGCGTCAAAGGAATCCGGCGAGCTTGACGGACTGGAGGGCTACAACCTTAGATTTGTAACGGATTTCAATGAGCTTCTGGAAAAGATTTTGATTTTTGACAGCGGCTTGAATGACAAGGCTGTGGAGGTTATCAAGCTCATGATTATCATGCAGGAGGCGGACAAGAGCGAGTACAGAAGCTGCCGTTTCGGCAAGCGTGACGGCGCGGAGCTGGAATTTATGATTGCCGACAGAAAAGAAAATCAGGTGTACACATCAAGAGTTCCGCTTGAAAGCTATAACAAGGTTTGGGAACAGCTCAGAGCCTCCGGAGTGAAGCCGTACAGCTTCTTCTGGGAAAGGGTTAACAGCAGCTACGCTACGAAGCTTTTGAAGGGATATAATAATTAAGATATTATCCGTAAATTTGGAAAAAGATAAGCGGCGCATCTTGCCGCCATTCGGGGCTTGAAGTACAAGCGTACGACTGCGCCCTTCATAACGGCAATCTGCTTGCTTCTCTTTTCCCAAACGGGAAAGGAGTAAAGATCAGCGGAGTATCTCGCCTGTATGCAGCGGATTTTTGTAATATTATAAAAATCCGGCTTTGCAGTATGCATTTGCGATTTGTTCGTAATTTGCAAAATCTGTGCTTTTATGGAAATAGGGATTGATTTTCCGGGTACAATATAGTATAATGGTATATGATGAAAAGGTAAAGGAGTTGATTTGCCATGAAAAGAATCATGATAGCCGGAACTCACGGCGGCTGCGGAAAGAGCGATATTGTGAGCGGAATATTGCAGGCTCTTGTTAACCGCAGGCTTAAGGTTACGGCATTTAAGAATGGTCCGAGTTATATTGACCCGGTTTTTAACCGCAGGGTGTTAAAGATTGATTCATATAATCTTGATACTTATTTACTCGCAAAGAATACCGTAAACTACCTTATTGACAAAAACGGCTCGGATATATCCATTATTGCGGGAAATCTCGGATTCTATGACGGATACAGCTTTACGCAGACCGCAAGCAGCTGCGAGCTGTCGCTTTGGACGGATACCCCTGTGGTATTGGTTATAAACTGCATCGGCAGAGGCGCAAGCATCGGCGCGGTGATAAAGGGCTATAAGGAGTATGCGAAAAACAATATAAAGGGAATAATTTTCAGCAATATCCGCGCGTCTGTATATCCGTTCATGAAGCATGAATGTGAAAAGCTTGGTCTTAAGGCCTTCGGCTACTTTCCGAAGCCTGAGGATAAAGCGCCTGTCAGCCGTCATCTGAGCCTTGCCGCAAAGATAGAAATTGACGATATGCGTCTGAGGGTACAAAAGCTTGCAAAGCTTGCTGAAGAAACAATTGATATTGATGAGCTGCTTGCGGCGGCTGCGGAAGCGCCGGATTTGAGCTATGATTTTAAGGAACCGGAAAAGATTGCTGATGTTCGTGTTGCCTGCGCTTATGACAATGCGTTCAGTTTTTATTATGAGGATAATTTGCAGCTGCTCAGAAGCCTTGGCGTTGAAATAGTGCCTTTCTCTCCGCTGGAAGATGACAAACTGCCGGATAATATTAACGGACTGTATCTCGGTGACGGATATATTCCTCTGCACGCCAAGAAGCTTTCGGAAAATGAAAGCATGATGAAGTCAATCCGTGACGCGGTAAGAAACGGACTTCCGACAATTGCTGAGGGCGGAGGATATATGTATCTGCATGAAAAGCTTCAGGATTATACGACTGCGGAGTATAAAATGGTCGGGGCGGTTAAGGGGCACTGCTCAATTAACAGCTATACCGAACCGGGACATTTCTATGTTACTCTGAGAGCGCTTGAGGACAATATGCTCTGCGGAAAGGGAGAAAAAATTGCATCATATGAGATGCGTTCATATTACAGTACTGCAAGCGGCAGAGGCTTTGCCGCAGAACGTGCCGGTTGGGAAACATTCTGCGCGAATACATCAGACACGCTGTATGCCGGTTTTCCGCATCTGCATTTTTATGCCAATATGGATTTTGCAAAGAATTTTGTAAAGGCATGTGCTAAAAACGCTGAAAATAAAAACTGATGATTAATAAAAGAGGTGCTTCGGCGAAACAAAATTTTGCTGAAGCACCTCTTTTGGCGGAATTATTTAAGCTTGTGCTTGTCCGCCTTGAAGAAAGCCTTTGTTTCCGCAGCAATTATACCGCTTAATGCGAACATGGCAATCATGTTTGGCAGAGCCATAAGACCATTGAATATATCTGCAATTGTCCATACAGCTGAAACTGTCATGTATGGTCCGATAAATACCGCGAGAATGTATATCCATCTGTAAACCTTTACCGCCTTTAGGTTACGTCCCGAAAGATATTCAAGACAACGCTCTGAATAGTAGTCCCAGCCGAGGATAGTTGTAAACGCAAAGAATACAAGGCACACCATTAGGATAAACGCCGAAACCGAGGCGGGGAGGAAGTGCAGACCATTCTGGAATGCGTAGGTTGTAATCTGAACGCCCTCAAGCCCCTCAACCTGATACGCTCCTGTTAAAACGATTGAAAGTCCTGTCATTGTACAGATAACGATGGTATCGATGAAGGTTCCTGTCATTGAAACGAGTCCCTGACGTACCGGCTCCTTTGTCTGAGCAGCCGCCGCGGCGATAGGAGCCGAACCAAGACCTGCCTCATTCGAGAAGATGCCTCTTGCAACACCGTTCTTCATTGCGCTGAGTATTGTGATACCCAATAAGCCGCCGCCTGCCGCTTTTAAGGAGAAGGCTTCCTTAACAATCACCTTTACTGCGTTAGGAATAGCTGTGATATTTGTGAAAATGAGAATCAGGGCAAAGACTATGTATAACACAGCCATGAACGGAACGATAATTTCCGCAACCTTTGAAATTCTCTTAATACCGCCGATAAGCACGAGCGCCACGCAGAACGCAAGCACGAGCGAAGCGATTATAACCGACCATGAATATGTGCCGATACCCGGAATTGTAACCGTATTTAAGTTGCCGGGGTCAAAGAAGTTGTTTATTGCCGATGAAATGCCGTTTACCTGTGTAAATGTACCGATACCCATAAGACCGGCGCAGATGCCGAAAACCGCAAAGAGCTTTGCAAGCCATTTCCAGTTTTTACCCATGCCTTTTTCTATGTAATAGAACGGACCGCCGAGAGAATGACCGTCTTCATCAACTACTCTGTACTTAACGGCAAGAAGTCCCTCAGAATACTTTGTAGCCATACCTAAAAACGCTGCGACGATCATCCAGAATAATGCTCCCGGACCGCCCGCGCTGATTGCCGTGGCAACTCCGACTATGTTTCCTGTGCCGATTGTTGCCGAAAGCGCCGTACATAAAGCTCCGAAGGATGAAACCTCGCCTTCGCCGCCTTCTTCATTCTTTACCATCCACTTAAGCGCAAGCGGAAGGCGCTTTACCTGAAGAAGTCCAACTCTGATTGTCAGGAACAGACCGCCCGCCATGATTAATACCATGAGCGGCACATCCCAAATAAATGCGTCAATTTTGTCAAGAACGCTGTTAATTGTTTCCCACATTTGTATATTTCCCTTTCTTTGTATAAATTGAAAAAATTCCGGAGCGTATACCATGCCCCGGAAACAGAATATAAAATCTATTCTCTGTCCTTTTGCCTGAGAGATTGAGCTTTATTGAAAGCCTTGCACCTTCGGCAGCCGCAAACATATTCGTTTCGGCGTTCTCCAGAGCCACAATCCGGAAACAGTCACGCAATGCATTTCTGAATCCTTCATACGTCTTCGTATTTTTTATCACTATATATAATTGAATAAGTTCTATGTATTATGATTCGAACTTATTCAATTATCCTGCTGCATTAAGTACATTATTAATATAGATTACCTAATGCAGCTTATATATTATATTTTATCATATTTTGCAAAAAAATCAAGGGAATTTTGAACTTTTTGTAAACTTTTTGTGTATTTTGTGGGTTTTGCATAAAAATACGGACAGCTTTTGCTGTTATCTTGTATTCAAGTTACATCTGACGGCAATCCGGTTTGGAAAAAGATAAGCGGCGCATCTCGCCGTCCTCAGCGACTTGAAGTATAAACATACGTCGTCGTCGCTTCTGACGGCAATCTGCTTGCTTCTC
>JAUNPN010000239.1 GCA_030536655.1 bacterium
CATTCTTTTGTGTATTTTGACAAGTACTTTTTATTTACGGATAGACTCTAAGTATCATTTGCTCTGTTTCTTTTTATTATGTGTACTTTTAAATTCCTCCGGTGTCATACCAACATATTTTACAAAAGCTCTGTAAAAGGTGGAGTAATCTTTAAATCCGCACCGCGCAAAAACAGTAGTAGCCTTGTGCCCTTCCATTATAAGATTTTTTGCGTTTGTTATACGTCGCATATTAAGATATGATTTTATGGTCATTCCTGTTTTTTCTTTAAAAAATCTGCTTGCATACGCTTGCGACATAAAAACGGCTTCCGCTACGGACGCGGCAGTTATATCCTCCATACAATGCCAATCTATATAATCGCGTATGGAATTGTTTTTTTCGTCTGTCATAACATCTCTATATTCGGGAGTGTCATTAAACCATATATGATTTAACTTCAATATTATCTGAACAGTGCATAATAATACCATTAAATCCGTTTCAGGCAGCGGGTCTGCACAGTAGATATACATTTCATTAAAAATTTTATCTATATTGTATTTTTCTACCTTTTCAGCAGGGATAAGATTTAATATGCCTGCTTTCCGTGAATTTAAAATTTCTGAAGCCTCCGGAAAACGATCAAGAAAATTAGGGTAAATATGCAAAAATTCTCTTTTGTATTCACACTCTTTCGGAAAGCTGAAAGAGTGTAATTCATCAGGTTTCGTCAAGATTAAATCACCGTCTGAAATCCTGTATTCTTTGCCTTCAACGGTATAAAGAAGCTCGCCTTTGATGATGTGAATAATCTCGTGGCATTTATGAATATGCGAGTTAAAATTAGCTCCTTTTGATGTGTTGTAGCTGAACATATACCCGTCATCATCGTTATTTATAATGTGATTTCCGTGTTTGATAATTGTTTTTTCCATATTATCGCCGCCTTTTTAATATTATAACACATAATATCAAAAAATGCAAACAAAATTATATAAAATGCAATTTAAAGAATTAGAAAGACATTGTATAATATAGATAACATATTAAAACTAACTAAGAAAAGAGGAATAGTTATGAAGTTCAAAAAAATAATCAGTGTAATGACAGTAATTTCGATTGTATTTTCAATACTCTCGTCATTTACGGTTTTGGCTGCTGAAACAGAAATGTATTCGTGCGACTTTACAAAGCTTGTAAAGGACGGACAAGAAACGCAATATGGAAATGCAGAAAATATTATTCAATTAGATGAATATACTACTGCTCATCTGACCTATGCGGGTACATATGTAAGCGTGGACGGCAAGGTGTATTTAAAAAGCGATACTGTATGTAACGGTAACGGAAAATATGCGAAAGGATCATACGTTTCATTTACAGCTCCGTCTAATGGAACACTTAATGTTAAAGGGGCTGATATAGGCTGGTTTGAGGGTGAGACCTACAAAGGCTATAATGCTAATGTTACAGTTGACGCGGCATCAGGAAATACCTATCATTTTGGTTATAGAAAAGGCAGCACATATGTTTCATCATTGACATTTACTCCTGCTGAAATACCTGAAGAAACAACCGCTCCCACAGATAATCCGAGCGAAACACCGTCAACACAGCCTGAAAGAGAAATAATATACTCTGAGAATTTTGAAAGCTATAATGTCGGTGATAACGGCGGTTGGACATCGCCTGCCGGAACAATGGGTATAAAATCCGACAGTACATCAGGTATAGGGAAATATCAGACGGTCGTATCGGGCAAAAGAGGTACTTGCCGCAGCGGATATGTTGAAATTCCGAAAGCGATAGACCAAAACTTTGTATTTGAATGTGATTTCAAATCAAGCTCAAATGTTAATGTATCATATTTAGAATTGCTTGAAAACAAAAGCTCGGTTTATGCAAATCACGGCAGATATTCAAACGCAAAGTATGTGTTTACAATGGCAAGACCGAAAAATTCTAATCTTTATGTAATAAATAACGCGACAGACGACAGCGGACTGACACTTGACCGCTACACACAGCCTGCCGTTACAACAAAGGAAATTGCTGATAATCCGTGGCTGCATATAAAGGTTATAGGCAATTTGGATAATCATACGGCAATCGCATATATTACATCACTTGACCAAAAGACAACATATTATCACGGTATGACAGATATGTCGCCCGATATAAGCTCTTGGAAGTGCATACATTTACTTTCGCCGTCAACAGACAGTGATACCTGTATTGATAACATAAAAGTTTCAAAGGCTCTTTCTTCTGATTTAGCTGAACAATTCCATACCGTAAAAATAAATGACGGTATAAGCGAGTTTTCACAATATGTATTCTCTGGCGAAAGCGCAGTGAATATACCCGATATGTCCATATACGGCGACGCCTTTGAGGGCTGGAATGTAAACGGTACTATAAAGACAACGGCAGAGCTTGAGAAATTACCGATAACCGCAGACACGGTCATTACAGCAAAGATTTCGGGTAGTTACATAGAAAATATCGCGTCTGTGGAGTTTAACTACTTCCCGACAGATAATTTACTTGTTATGGGCACTGACGGCGATACATATGCGGATAATAATATCTCACTCACAATCACAGGCGAAAGAGGAACAAGTATTGTTGCAAATCCTGACGCAAGAGCAACAGATTATAAAATAGATTGGAAATTTGACGGTTTCCGCATTATGG
>JAUNPN010000240.1 GCA_030536655.1 bacterium
CATTCTTTTGTGTATTTTGACAAGTACTTTTTATTTACGGATAGACTCTTAGTTTTTCTGATATACGATATAAATATCCCTCCACCCATTCACCGTTATCTACTCGCTCACCGCGGAATATATATTCTCTCATGTCAGTCCTCCAATCTCTCAAACTCAATAACCCACACCCACGGATTAGCGTTCCAACTGTATAATTCACGGTCTTTCCTTGGGATTGTGCTATCCCACAAATCGGCAAATGCGCCTATTGCTGTTCTTTTGTCGTTCTCGTCTGCGGGTTCTCTTACTCCTTCGGATATACATTCTTCCGGTGTTATATCCTGCAACCGCTCCACTCTCACTTCCGTTACCCGCAGGAATATCCGCGCCGCTTCTTTCGGCATATGGATTGAGGGGTGCCATTTCCAATTGCAATACGGCTCTATCTTAATGTCATAATCTGCTCTGTAAAGATATTGTTCAGGGCTTATAAGATTGCAATCCGCCCATGTCTCACGAACATACAGAATATCGTCGCCATAACAGGGCGGTGTCCAATATCTGTTTTCTTCCTCAGCGGTAAGCTGTTCTGCTCTTTTGAACTCCATCCCCCAATACTCGTATACATCTTCTGGTGGATAACCCCATTTTCCGGCGTCATATCCTGCAAAACAATAGGCAATCTTATCTTTCGGCTGTGGCTTCACAACCCTCCGTGTCGCCGTCTTGCGTCCGTCCAATATTGCCCGAACCATTTCGGTGTTGAACAGTATCGGCTTTGCTTCGGTTAATAATTCAGCTCTGGTCATCATGTGCCTCCATATCTAAATATTTTTTGCGTAGAATAGTATCTATTATTCCAACATCAGCAGTGTGTTTCTTGCAACGGGAGCAAGGTAGTAGCTCGACTTTCGCATAATTTCGCTATAAGCCTCCTCGCCCTGAAAACTGTCTATAACATCTTTTTCTTCTTTGTCCATGTCATTATATGCTTTTTTACCGTATGACGGAGGCAGCCAATTTTTATTTTGTGCTGCGTAGATATTAAAGCGTTCTATAAGCTCCGGGCAAGTAAATACCAGATGAACGGTTCCTTTCTTATAAAAAGTAGCCTTGAAATATTTCAACTGTATGTTTTTTGTTATTCCTTGCTCGAAACACATATTAAGCATACGCCACAAATCCACATCCAACGTCATACCCCCATCAAGGAAATTCAATATTTTTTCAATATCCTCTAAAGTCTTTCTTGCTTCGTATGTACGCGGCTTACCGTCCCAGCTGTTGAAAACTCCATAACTTGGTATAATTACTTTTTTGCCGATTTTATGAGCTTTATTCGTTGCCCATCCGTCATAGTAGTGTCTATTCTTTTGAGTTTCTGGATACCAGCTGTGTTCCTCCGTCAATCTGTCAAACATCACTATTATTTCGTCCTCAACGCCTTTTTTTATCTTTGAATTTATTTCAGCCGATAATGTATAGATGTTAAATTCGGAAAAATCATAGTCCGCAAGCTTATCAACCCGTTTTCCATACTCGTCTTGCAATTTGCTTGTCAATTTACCGACAAATTTCGGATTGCTTAATAACGCCCGCCAATATTTAAGCCGAACAGATTTCAAATAGTCATTTACAGAAACATCATCGTAACTGCGTTCGTGTGTATCTGTCAATCTCAACAAAGAGTGTGCGTAATTATTATCTTCGTCAAAAGTGTTCATCATATATGGCTTCAATGCTCTGTATTGACGTATAAGCTCAATCCCCGCCTGCGCTTCAACATTAAACCTCGCGATTGCAGCTTTTATATAATCGGTTACTTCAAGCTCGCTAATGTCCGGCTGATAATCGTCTATATTCTCCGCTTTTCTGAAATGCTCGTATATGTCGCTTTCATCTTTCACTTCGTCAATAAACACCTTAACCAAAGCAATCTCTACGCCTGTCTTGCGCTCTGCTGCTGCAAAGGCATTTTCGATATACTCAATTTGGGCATTATACTTATTAAGTAAACTTAATAGCTCCTTGCGGGATTGAGAATACGGGTTTTTAAGCGTTTCGGCGTTAAGTATACAAACTATACCACCGCCGCGTTCTTGTATTTTCAAGGCTTTCAACAGGTGCTTGTCCCCGTCTGAAAACGGCGGATTCATAATGATGAGATTATATTTTTTTAAAAGGCTTGTAGGTTAGGAAATTATCATGAACAATATGAATACCTTTATCAAAGAAACACGTTTTTTCATCACTCAGATTGTTCAGTTCTGTATTCTCCTGTGCTGTAAGCTCCTTATATTTACGAGCGTTATAATCATATTTTCTTTTACTCTTGATTGCTTCGAGCTTATGATTCAATTCCAATTTACGTTCGTATGAAAAATTGTATTTCAGTATCTGGCGTAAATTTGGGTCTATCTCAATACAATCCACATCAAGACGGTCATGCTCTCCTTTTACTTTACGCGCAACCTCTCTTAAAATATCACCTTTACCCGCTGATGGTTCGAGTATACTGCTGATATAGCGAAAATCAATATCCGCTATCATTTTTTTGGCCAGTTCGGGAGGAGTCGGGTAAAACCCGAAATCCTCGTTTACATAAGATATATCACTGCTTGTCATTCCTGTACCTCCAATCTATAGCTTCTTGTTTAGTCATTTGTCAGTCCTCCTGTTCCATTCCAACTTGAC
>JAUNPN010000241.1 GCA_030536655.1 bacterium
AAGTATAAACATACGTCGGCATCGCTTCTGACGGCAATCTGCTTGCTTCTCTTTTACCAAACGCATTGGTGAAAGGAATTCGGATTATAGGTTTGGAAAAAGATAAGCGTTGCATCTTACCGCCCTTAACGACTTGAAGTATAAACATACGTCGGCGTCGCTTCTGACGGCAATCTGCTTGCTTCTCTCTTCCCAAACGGGAAAGGGAAAAAGATAAGCGGCACATCTTGCCGCCCTCAGCGACTTGAAGTATAAACATACGTCGGCATCGCTTCTGACGGCAATCTGCTTGCTTCTCTTTTACCAAACGCATTGGTGAAAGGAATTCGGATTATAAGTTTGAGAAAAAACAACACAACAGAAATAAATTAAGGAAGCACTGATTAAATATAGTACGCAGTGAACACAGTCAGATTTTTCGTCAGATTATATAAAAAGATCGAAGGCATACTCGCGTATGTCGAGAGATTTTTGTATGATATGACGGAAAATATGCAAGTTCAATGCATGCTAAGCCGTTAGGCGTTAATTAATCAGTGGTTCCTTAAGGATTTTGTATTAAAAGCAAAAAGACAGGAGGATTTATATGGAAAACTTTATTTATGAATATCCGACAAAGGTATTATTCGGAAAGGGCATCGCCAAAGAGCAGCTTGCAAATGCTTTGAAACCATACGGCAGCAAAATAATGCTTGCTTACGGCGGCGGTTCGATTAAGCAGAACGGCATTTATGATGAAATTGCCGGAGTCTTAAAAAGCAGCGGCAAGGAAATAATCGACTTTTCAGGAATCATGTCCAACCCGACCTATGCAAAAGTACAGGAGGGCGCGGCGCTGGCAAAAGAAAAAAAAGCGGATTTTATTCTTGCGGTCGGCGGCGGTTCGGTTATTGACTGCTGTAAAATCATCTCGGTGCAGGCAAAGACAAGCGAGGACGTCTGGAATATGGAGTTTGTTCAAGGCAAATTTCCAACGGAAAGTATTCCTGTCGGCGCAGTTGTCACGGCTTCGGGAACAGGAGCGGAAATGAACGCAGGCGCTGTTATTACAAATGAAGCCTTAAAAATCAAAACAGGCGTATTGGGCGCGGCGCCGCGCTTTGCTGTTCTTGACCCCGAATATACAATGTCTGTTCCTAAAAGCCAAGTAATATCGGGCGCGTTTGATACATTAAGCCATGCAATGGAAACCTACTTCGGGCAGTCGGATAACAATAATGCTTCTGATGATATTGCTGAAGCGGTAATGAAAAATACAATCCGTAATATGAGAACGCTTCTGACAGATATTAACGATTATACCGCAAGAAGCAACTTAATGTGGGACAGCGCAATGGCAGAAAACGGAATACTGAAGCTCGGACGCAAAACCGCGTTTCAGGCGCACCAGATAGAACACCAGCTCGGAGCTTATACCGACTGCAATCACGGTCAGGGACTTGCCGTGATACACCCCGTATATTATAAGAATATTTATAAGGACGGACTTTCAAAATTTGCCCGTTTTGCCGTAAATGTATGGGACGTTCCGTCAGACGGGAAATCGGACGAGGAACTTGCCATTGCCGGAATTGACGCGCTTGCAGCTTTTATCAGGGAGTGCGGACTGCCGACACATTTGACAGAGCTTAAGACGAAAGCAAAGATTACAGAGGATATGCTGAGAGAAATTGCAGACAGTACAAATATCATACAGACGGGATATGGGACGCTGACGCACGAAAAAATATATGATATTTTAAAAGAATGTATCTAAGGAAGATTTTACCATGGCTAAAAGAATTTTATTATTGCTTTTAGCCGTAACGATGTGTGTAGTTTGCGTTATCAGCGCAGTAGTTATTGCAGCAAGTAATACAGACGAATTTTCAATTACCCTGCAAATTGACAATCCTATTATGACCGTCAACGGGCAGGAAAAATAAATTGATCCCGGAAATGGAACAGCCCCGTCATTATAAATGACAGAACGCTGTTGCCGGTTCGCGCAGTTGTTGAGGAAATGGGCGGCAATGCAGAGTGGAACGGCAGTATACAGGAAGTAACGCTTACCTACAACGAGAATACAATTCATCTCGTTGCATATTTTTCTCACACCGGAAACACGAAAGAGGTTGCCGAATATATCATTAAGCAGACAGGCGCAGATTTATTTCAAATAGAAGCGAAAGAGCCGTATTCCGGCGGCACACAAGCTGTTGCAGACAAAGCAAAATCCGAGGAAGAAACAAATGCGCGGCCTGAGCTTGCGTCAACTGTTTCAAATATGGAGCAATACGATACTATTTTTATAGGCTATCCCATATGGTATTACAATGCGCCGATGGTGATAGGAACATTTCTCGAAAGCTATGACCTTTCAGGCAAGACAGTAGTACCGTTCTGCACAAGCTCGTCAAGCAAGATTGATGAAAGCATGGATTTAATCAACAGCGCAAGCAAAGGCGCATCTGTTTTAGAGGGGATAACCGCAAACGGCGTCAATAATGAAATAGACGCTTGGCTTAGTAAAATCGGCATAAAATAATGTATATCATAAAATATGACAGGGCATCCAACCCTGTCATATTTTTGATTTTTTAAATGCAGTAAAAAAAGCTGAAACGCTTAAGGAATCACTGATTAAATATAGTACGCAGTGAACACAGTCAGATTTTTCGTC
>JAUNPN010000065.1 GCA_030536655.1 bacterium
TATATGTACCCGCTCCTTGAAGCGTGTAACATTTTGCATTATTTATCATTTCTAAAGTGCACCCGTCCGAATTATCACTGCTTATTGATAGCTCAGCATTTGAATCTTCTGATAATCCAGCAAAATATTTATTTGAATCTCCTTGATCAATTGTAAGTACATATTTTCGTTCATTATTATTATCAAAAACTATATCATTTAATTCAATTCCATTCGAATCCAAATGCAAATTAACCAGTTCTGCATCTTCACTTTCAAAAACATTAGCAATGATCTGTGGTAGATTTTCATCTATCTCAAATAATGGCTTAATCACTATTTTCGTTGCTTCTGCTTTTGATATAGTATCTCCTAATTTCAAGTCTCCGTTTTCATCTCCGACAAATATATTATTCATATATAATTGACGCATAGACTCTTTAGCTTTTGAATTCGTCTCATTAAACTGCGTTGATAATACCTCCCAATGGCTTGCTGCCTCTGATTTTGTATCTATCGGATAATTATATAACAATGTTGGTATTTGTATCGCATCAGTTCTGTCCATCAATAGCGTTTTAAGAATGTATGCAGCTTCATACCTTCGGATTTCTTCATCGAAATATTGAGCAATCTCATCATCTCCCCTTGTATCATCCCAGTATAATATCTCAAGCTCGTCTGCTTTATTCATATAATCCACAGCCCAATGGGTAGTATTCCATTTACCATCTGTTTCACTATTTATATCTATTTGTGCTGCCTCCAATAGCATTTTTACAAACTGACACCTTGTCAAGTTTGAGTCAGGATTGTAGGCCCCATGTTCATCCCCATTTGTTATACCTAAATTAGTTGCTTCAAGCAGATAATCCCAATACCATACATCCTCCGATGGAATATCTGTATATAATCTAAGCATAAACAAAGGTGAAGTATCATATAATTCCGGTATATTATCATCTGTAATACTTACCCTTGCAGCTATTATCACTGCTCTTTTATCATCATTGCTCTCATCATTGCTAAGTGACGAGACATCCGAAGTTATCTGAAGCTCATTGTTCTGCCTATTTTCTAATATTGATATGGCTCCCTCACCCGTGTATTTTAACACTGACACATTATTTGTATCATATGTTGTCATATATGTTTTTTTCACCGATACATTTGGTGCATCATATGTTACAGAAGATACCGTTCTCTTAGAATTTACAGCTATCTTGTTGAAATAATTATACGTATCGAATGCACTTATGACACTGTCTATACTTATAGTTTTTTTAAAGTTCACATCTATCTGAGATTGATTTGCATCCAGAGATGTTACTATACCTGCCGCTACACCATCACTGGATTGATATTCTATAACTACAGGGAAGCGCTTAATCAAATTATTCTTTATTACATCAGATACATTGATTTTTTCTTTTTCATTTGTATATATAGCTTCCCACAGCTCTTCGAACCCTGTAACATTCATCTCATCTAACAAATCGGTCTGTCCCTTTACAAATGAAACACGGGTGTCAACCGCTAAAGTTTCAAGCGCTGGGGCCAAATTGTACTCATACGTTCCATTACTTGCGCCAAACGGTAAGCAGCCATTCGCATTCAGCACTGATATCAATGCCGAACCCACGGTGGTTGCATCATCATAAATATTTCTATTTTTTAAATCACTATCATATCCTGTGTCATCTGAGATTTCCGCATCTGTCTCCACTGTATCAGACAATGTTTGAGCACCCGGCATTCTGAATTCTGCAAATGATAAATACAGATCAGATATTGCTAATCTTAAAGAAAGATTGCTAGTGCACATATTCACTCCATAATCGTTTTCACCTATAGATTCATCTGCATTCAATATGAACACAAACGGTATGATTCCTTCACCTCTAAGTTCATCCATCTCATTTTCAAGCACTGCACTGTCACCTACTTCAGCTGTAGTTGCGATAACTACTTTGTTCCTATCATCTGATTCATCATCAAAGGTATCTGCACAGTTCTCAAGCAAAGTTACTATATCCGTACTTCCGCTGTATGTATCCGGCAACGCACTTATCATTGAATTCAAGTCTGTGCCGAATTCGCCTGTTTCCCCCGTTACTAAAGAAAATCTTGTCCCTGCCGGAGCCTGCTCCTGCAGTGCTGTAAAATCATCTTTCCATTCCATCTCACCATTGTAATCGAATCCGTACATATCCGATGACATGTCGAAACCCAACACTACGTCAAAGTCTGCTGCAATCTCATCCGGAGCATCGCTGAAAAGCGATACTCCGTCGTTCATATTCTGCAAAGCACTGTATATAACGTTTTCGTCTGTAAATGCCTCTGTGCTTATTATAGCATTATTCTGTTCATCATTCAAATTTGGTTCCGCAAAAACAGGTATTGTTCCAACCGTTATGCTTGCGGATAGTATTAAAGACGCTGCTCGTTTAATCATGTTTCTTCCCCTTTACTCTGTCTCATTGTTACCATCAAGCAAAAATGCTTTTTTATCTACATATCCTCGCCCGTCACCTATGCCTACAATAACCTTCACCTGTCTGTTATCGGTACCCTTATCAGCATAGAACTTAACCCTCGTATAATCATCATTCAAAGCTGAGAACATTCCTTCGCGAGCACTCCAAAAGAAAAATGGTACATTTCTTGTATCGCAATTATAGTCATCCTTTGTTAAATACAATTCATAAATGCCCCTGCTGCTATCAAGTACCTTTGCATTAACGCCCAATATTTCCGGTGCTCCGGTTGTATCATCATTTACTGTCTGCTCATACTCAAAACCGATTGTTCTCACAGGAATAGCAGTATCCATAGCGGAAATATCCGTTACGACATCAATACAATGAATATCATTCTTGATTTCATCATCCTTGCTTGAATATCCACCTGATATATACAGCATACCATTAAGAATATCAACCGCATAATACGAGCGGTTCTCAATAAATCCGTTAATATTAGAATAACTTCCATATATATACGTCCATTCATCATCTATTGAATCATATTTTAATACATCAACATCTCCCGAATTATTCACTGCAGCACAATAGAAATTATCATTGAAACTCTTACCGCGCATATATTTACTTGCATATGGCATTGAAGCTTTCTGTACCCATATATCATTTTCCAATGCATATACCTTACCCGAATAGCCATCACTATCTACTCCACCCACAACATACATGGTATCATTGCTGAAAAATATTTGAGGATCTACAATTCCGGTCGGAAGTGATACGGGATAATCTGTCAGTTCTCCGGTTGATGTATTATACACCTGAATTGCATTGGAATATTCTGTTTCACCATACGTTCTTCCGCCTGCAATATAAATATTTCCGTCCTTTTCTGCTAATCCTACGCGTTCTCTGTCAATGCCGAGATCACCGCTGCCTTCCCACGTATTATTTGATGTATCATAAATCATAATACTGTCATCAAGCGGATAATATGTCATAGCACTGCGCGAATAATCATCGATACCTCCGACAAGATATATCTTACTCCCTACAGCTATCGTTGATGTTCCCTGCCTTACAGTGTTTTCACTGTTTGCAACCTTCTGCCACATACCTGTTGACGGAGTATAGGCTTCAATCATCGTTTCTGTCTTATATTCGCTGTTTAAACCGCCCACAGCATACAGCTTACCGTCCACGGCAGCCAAGCCATGTCTGTACCGTGCCGTATTCATCTGCTTATACAATGCAGTGTTTGAAATTCTGACAGTATATGCCGGATTACTGTAATCATACTCTGTTCCCGGTGCCGACAGCGAAATATAATATCTTCCCTTATTAAATTTAATGTTCTCCACTGTTCCTTCACTGTTCTTATAGTTATACAGCAAGTTTTTCTTCGTTGTGTTATCGTTGATTTTTACTGTTGCAACCGTTTTTCCATTTGAAATCACCTCAACATCATACATTCCCGTTGCTGGAATATCAAAATACATACAATCAACATCAAGCTTACCTAAAAAAGTTTTGGAAACCGTTGTTTCAAGCGGAAGCTCTATTGCCTCGTCTATAACATCCGGTGCATCATCAGTAACCATATTCATTTTAAAGTAATAATTACCAGTCCATGTAGCGGCTGTATCTTTAATTTCTACAATATAGCTTTTACCCGACTCCATCGGAATACCTCCTAGGTTTACCGGCAAATCCGCGTCTGTTACAACGTTACCCGTGTTTTCTTCTTTAACTCGCACATGATACTTATATCCAAGATTATTTGTATGTATAGCGTCAAAGGTTTTTACTTCATATTTTCCCGTCACAGACGGCGTAAACCTGAAACGGTCAATGTCGTTTTTATGGTTTATAGAACCATATGCATAATCAGCCATCCAATCATATACATTATTGTCCGGGTAATCATCATGCCATTCATCTAAGCTTCTTCTGAACATTAATCTTTGCTCTTCATTAGCACTTATCTGACCTCCGAAAACATAGATATAGCCATTTACTTCAACCATATTATGAGCGGCCAGACCGCGAATAAGTCTTAAATCGTTATACCACTCCGGCTCCCACGGCTTCTTAAAGGTATAGTCGGTATTTGCCCTTACCTTTACACTTGCCAGCGATACCGAATCCGCATTTTCGCGTCCACCTGAAACGAGCAGTGCATCTGCTGTAGACGGTGTTACCGCTGATGTGCTTGTATAATCTCTTACAATAAAATCATAATCTATAATACTTCCGGGCAGATGGTCAACAAGCTCAAAGCTGTTCTTTGCAATATCATACTTCATTACTTCTGTATTATACAAAACATAAAATCCATAAGACGTTGCTGCTGCTTTTGCATCGTTCGTTGTTCTCGGAACTGACATGACCTGAGTCCATGTATTTGTTGTAAAATTATACTTGTACGAATTTTTTGACAATACACCGTTTTCCTTGCCGCCGAAAATATACAGCTCACCATTGTACATTCCCGAAGCGTAATTCGTCTTATTGTTCGGAGTTATGATACCGTTATCCGCCCATGTGTCATTTTCAACATTATATACCGCTATTTCTGATACAGCTTCTCCCTTAGCGTTATATCCTCCGCATATAAATATATTTCCGTTATTATAGAGAGCTGTATGCTTATATCTTCCCTCCGGCATAGCAGTTTTTCTTGTCCAAGTACCCTCGGTGCTTCCTGTATCAAAAACTTCTGTTGTGGTTATTACCGAATCGGACTTTTTTCCGCCGAAGGTATATATTTTATTTCCCGCAACTGCACTTGCCATATAGCTTTTTCCCTCTGACATTGATGAATAAGTTTCCCATCCCCCTATATTGTCAGTAAGCTCCTGAGGCTGTATCATCAGTTCCTCATCGGAAACATACTCCGCAACATCAATACCTACTGCTGTTTCTATATCATTGATGTCTGCTGTACTATAATTTGATGTGCCTTCATAAATTGCACCGTACTTGTATTCACCGACATCTTCCGGTGTCTCTTCGGCTTCGCCATTCTCTGTAACATCAGCTTCAACTATGTTCTCATTCTCCGTATCTGACGGAGCTATTGTATTTTCAACCATCGGTTCTGCTGTCTGAGCTGCCTGAGTTTCCTCCGGCTCTAACATCGGCTTTACTGATAACTCATTTGAAGATTCTTCCGGCAATTCAATTAATGGTTCTTCCGTTTCAACTATTTCTTCTGCTGATATTTCCTTAACCGGGATAATAGCTTCCGTTGAATTTTCCGCAAAGACAGGTACAGCGGCACTGATCATAGCTGCTGCAATTATAAGGCTTAAAATTCTTTTTTTCATTCTGATCCTCCTTCCGTTTATCTGTCTATGTCTACCAAATACGTATTTTTAACCCACGGATAGTACTTTCTTGAAGCACTTACAAGTATCGTTCCCGGCTTTGCCTCAGCAGATACCGATAATATTCCCGTATCCTCATCTATGCTTATACCGGCAGCACTGCTGAGAATTGTCCATTTATCTGCTGACCATGCCTTCTTTGATACAGATTTCGTATTGAAATATTTATACTGCCTTGTGCCGTTCTTCGGAACCTTAATATACGTATATCCACCTATTTTCTCATCTATTTCAGACTCAAATATCTTCACATTATCTATACATATTTTCTCTGTCGAGGAAAAATTATAGTGACTTATGTGTGTGCATTCCTCTCCAAACGAAATATTCTCTGCCTTGCTGATAATCTTGCCGCTGTCACGCTCCTCCAGATATATGTTATACGTATTTGTTCTTACATCAAGTGTAATTCGCATTGTATACCATTTATTTGTATCATTAAGCTTCAGCCAATTATTTGTATTATCAAATAAGTATTTCCAATCACCGTTTGAATAATACTGCAAATAATACGCATACTTTCTTATGCGTCCCGCCATTTTAAAATTGGTATCAATATTGCTGGATGCTTGTTTCATCTGAATTTCTATATTTCCCGACGGGAATTTTATATCAAATTCACTGCACAGCACCTTATTTGAGTACACATCTTTTGCTTCAAAAACATAATATTGACTACTGTTTACAGGAGTAAATGCCATATAACTGTTCCCGTCCGTTTCATCTTCTATGGTTTTTACGCCGTATTCATAATGTGGTCTGAAACCGTCCAGCCAGTCACCTGAATCATTATTTCCGAAATCGTCAAGTTCAAAATCGTCATCTATCATTACAGTATCCGCCTCATTAACAACATGACCGCGATTAAGCTCATCAAATACTGCAATATGATAGCTGAGATTTCCTGTTGAAGCTCTTGAAGCATAGTCTCCCTTAACAGAAATATTATATGTTCCCGCATTCAACTCAGCAGTAATGTACATACTGTATCCGTCTGTAGCATCTGTTGTATATATCGGTTCAATACCATTTCCGCTGAGCGTCATTATATGCTCCTTGCTCTTGGAAACGTTATCACACTCTACTAAAATCTTTTCGTTTTTTGATAATGTGAATTCATAATAATCCGCAGGGTGAGCAGTATTAATATATGAATCAAAGTATGTATTCAATGTAAGCACAGTGGGGTCATTTTCATTTCCGCTTGCCTGTCCTGCGGCATAAGCGGAAATAAATCCGCTTATGCACACAAGGAGTATTGTCAGACTCGTTATTATTTTTTTCATAGCTTCCTCCTTTTGTCTGCTTATGAGATCTTTCTTATCGCAATGTTGTCAACATCAACGGTGCACGAACCGCCTATTACCAACAAATTACAGAACGAATCATTATTCTGTAACTTCGCATTGTTTACAGTAGACAGCACCTCACCTGTTGCTTTGTCTATAACTTTGATGCTCTGTTTTGCCTGAGTGCTGTCGGAAGTGATATTTGCAGTAATTTCAATCGTAAGCCATTTATTCAACGAACTCATCCAACCGTTTTTATCGTTAAAATATGTTCTGCTGCCATCTGTGCCGTACATAAGTCTGCCGCCCTCTTTACTGGACACCCTCAGTACGGTATTATCAATATCCGGCTGACGTCTTTTCAGAATAATATCTGCATCACCGCCCTCAAATTTTACATCAAATGTCATTTCTATATTTCCCGACATCTGAATACCTGAATACGCACCGGATGATGGATTGTATATTTCAAAATATTGGGGGGTTGTATCGTTCGGATTTGAATAGTCTATTTTCAAATACTTGTTTCCCGAATCTGTTATCTGCGAAAGAATTCCTTTTCCGTTATTTCCCCATGTGCCCGTGCTGCTCTCAAAATCCATGTATAAATAGCATGTGCCGGAAACAGTATTTGTACCGCCACATACGGCACATTCATCATATCTGTACCATCTGCTTCCGCTGTATGTGAAATTTTCTATTCTGTCATATACGTGCTTATGCCATGATGTGTTGATTTCATCATATGATTCACCGCTTACATTGAATAGAGATGAATTGCTTTGGTTGTATATCTGTAAGTCTCCAGAAACTATTCCTTCCGAAATAATTTCCCAGCAAGAGCTTGTTCCCGTAAAATATGAGGAAGGTATTCTGCTTAAATCCAATGCAATGCTTCCCGTAAACGGCTGTGATGACATACCCATTATGTACTGCGTATTATCATATAACGATTTTTCAGCTGATACTGCATATGACGAACTTCTTCTTCCTCTGTATGTCAATACCAGATTGCTTATATCCTGCCCGCTAAATGTAAACACTCCGGTATATTCGGGAGTATAATCCAAACTGCTGCATGACATTAAGTAATATACATTTTGATCCGCATCATGCCACCACCATGAGCTTGTAAAGCCGTAACCGTTTTTCTTCGCAGGTCTGTCTTCTGAGTTTTGATAAAACGCGTCATATGCTACCCATATAAATCCATCATTTCCCCAGTCTGTTCCTCTTGAATTAGCAATCTTAAAAGCACCTTTTGTTGTGTATGGTCCATAGGTGAAAGTTATATTATCATCGTATCCCACCACCGTTAAAAGCTGTCTATCTTCGTCTTTGCCGTTATCGCTTATATAGGCTATGCCCTTTTCCTCTGTTTCGATGCCGTCTTTCTTTATCGTTACAGATTCTTTTTCATTATCGCCATACCACCAACCCGAATTGCTTCCTGTCACTAGAACCTCTCCGGCATCCAGTTGTTCTTTCATTGACACAAGAAATTCTGTTGTGTCATTAAAAGTGTTTTCTGTATAATAATCATCTTCTTCATTTGTATTCAATCTGTATTTCATTGCAGATGCCCACACATCTGCATTGGTTTCCATCGACGTTGCCGTCCCTGTAAATTCATTTTTGAGCGGCGCACCAAAATTATTCAGTATTTTATATGCATCCGAAGCATATGCTCCGTTATCATTTCCTCCATTAATAAGCGAGTATGTCCATTCCGGACTGAACGTATACTTTGAACTGTCTGCCTTTCTCGCCTTCGATTCGGTATATGTCATTTGATAATACGTAGTTGCATACCCCACGCTCGAATCCGCATCACCTTGATCTGCTATCGGCGGAAAGTATTCTAATGTACTGTTATCAACACTTTTGTTTAATGGTGATGTTTGAATTTTGAGGATATACCATGCCTCATCAGGTTCTGTCAGTGGAATAGGATCAGACCAATCACCGATACTTGATGTCAATTTCATATAATACGTTCCGGCTCTTAAATAGGTATTGATGTCTATATCTGTTACTTCTGTTCCTTCATATTTAATCGGTTCCATATCATTACTTCCGGTTATGGTTACAGTATAGCTGTGACTGATCGGTACAGGCTCTGCACTAATGTTTACACGGGATGGTGTGTCTATATCGAACGTATAATATTCATCACCATATCCGGCATTTGATTCATATTCTGTATTTAACTGAAGCTTTGTCGGATTATCCTGATCATGACTTGCCGCCATAATTACCGTTTGCAATGCAAATATTGAAATTAAAGCAATCGGTAATGCACTTGCTAATTTTCTTACTAATTTCATTGATTTTTATCTCCTTTTTTATTATTCTTGCTACTGTATACTTACACTGTATTTTTCGGAATACGGCATCATCATATTGAATTTCCATATAAACACACAAAGCTGCGGACTACTGTATGAAAATCTTTTTCGGAATACACTTTCCTCTGTGCCCGATATATTTTCCATCCTGACCAAACAAAGTCTACCAGTTCTGTCATACTCCGCAAGAATCATGATTGCCGATTCGGATTCGCAGTACTTTTCCGTTGTGACGGTGACTGTGCCGTCATCCGCTTCACAATTGACTATTCTGTACGAGTACTCATATCCGTCTGGAGGTAAAACCGGCTTTGCTGTCGGCTCTGGTGTTTCTGTTGGTTTGGGTGTTTCCGGTTCGGGTGTTGCTGTCGGTTCCGGCGTTGGTGTTGCCGTTGGTTCAGGTGTTGCTGTAGGCTCCGGCGTTGGTGTCGCGTAGACAGCAAACGGAATATTGTTTTCCTCCGCATATTTTTGAGCTGCTGAGCCTTTCTCACCGTATATCGTCAGGTCAGAACTTCCAACAAAAAGGCTTCTGCCCAAACTGTCAGCGGAGGTGGGGATATAGATGCTCTCCAACGCAGGACAGCCACTGAATGTGCCATCGCCTATGCTTTTTAATCCATCCGGCAGCGTTACGCTCGTCAAGTTTCTGCATTGGGTAAATGAATACTCGCCGAGGCTTTCAAGATTTCCCGTAATTACCATATTTGTAAGCCCGGAGCAGCCGATGAAGGCATATGCGCCTACACTTACCATGCTGTCGGGCAGAGTGACATTTTTCAGTGACGTACAGAACTCAAACGCAAACTCTCCGATGCTTGTTACACTTGACGGAATATCTACACTTTCCAATGCCTCACATTCTCTGAACGCGCCGTTTCCGATGGTTGTCACGGTATCGGGCAAAATTATGCTTTTTACTGTTTTGTTGTTTGAAAAGGCACTGCCTATCGATGTTATGATTTCACCGTTTACTTCTGCGGGTATAACAACATCGGCATCTGTTCCGTTGTATTTTGTAAGAACTCCGTTCTCAACAATGAAATCCGATACCGGATCCGGTGTTGGTGACGTGCAAACGACAAACGAGATATTGTTTTCCTCCGCATATTTTTGAGCTGCCGAGCCTTCCTCACCGTATATCGTCAGGTTAGAGTTTCCATAGAAAGGATCTTTGCCAAAGCTCTCAACCGAGGCGGGAATATAGATGCTCTCCAGCGCGGAGCAGCGGCTGAAGGCATACGCGCCGATGCTTGTAACACTATCAGGCAAGGTCACGCTTTTCAGTGATATGCAATAATCAAACGCATATGCTTTGATGCTTGTTACACTTGACGGAATATCTATACTTTCCAATCCCCCACACTTTCTAAATGCGTAATTTCCGATAGTAGTTACAGTATCGGGCAAAACAACACTTTTTATTGTACTGTTGTTTGCGAAAGCATTACTGTCTATTGCAGTTATGGTTTCTCCGTTCACTTCTGACGGTACAACAACCTCTGCTGCTGTTCCGTTGTACTTTTTAAGAACACCGTTTTCAATGGTATAATCCACTGCCGGATCCGGTGTTGCCGTTGACTCCGGTGCTGCTGTCGGTGTCGGAGTTGGTTTGTCATCGGGAATACTCTTTGTTCTTACCGCCGTTTCTCCGTTATGCACGATCTTTATGTATGCGGCGCTTCCTCTTGAATCCGCTCCGCTGTTCTCATCATTCACATAATACCCGATATGAGACGGTTGATTGTATCCCGCATTCTGACAGGCAACCTGCATACGGTAAGCTCTGTCGTGCATCAATGTATACAGCTTGTGTCGTGTCGGAATTGTCGTTGTGTATATAAGCAGGCTCGAATTATCACTGCTTCTCGCGACAACCTCCTCTCTCCAATCTCCGAACAGATCCGCCTGCAGGCATGGATTGTTCTTTGTATCATTATTCGCAGCAGTACCTCCCATTGTAAAAGTTGCCGCGTTCGGATCTCTGACAACTATATTTCCGTTACTTCTCGATGCACCGTCAAGAAGCTCATCATAAAGATCACCGTCCCAGAATATGCGGAAGTTAGTGCCTTCAGGCGTAAAAAGCCCGTCCTGTATATCATCGTTTCCGTAGGAGGTATAGTTGCCGCAGCCCCAAAAATCATAATACCCGTCCGAATATCCTGCATTTGCCATAAGCCCGCGACCGACATCGCTTCCCGAATCTTTATGAAAAAGCTCTTTTCCCGTAGCCGCATCATAAAGCGTCATGCCTCCGTTTTTGATCTTTCCGTCATTGCCGGTCGTACTGCCCGATATCATATGCGCTGCTTCTGTTTGTCCTGACTTCACATATTCTTCATGTACGGTAAAGTACTCCATGCCCTCATGCTCAGGATCGTAGTCCGCAAGGTGAAGTGCATCACCATGACCTCTGCCGCTGCACCAAAGAACGCTCAAATCATTGTCCAGCGCAAGCGAACCGCACAGTATTTCGTCACAGCCGTCATTATCAACGTCACCGACAGTTAAATTGTGATTGCCGTTTCCCGCATAAACATAATTATCCCCGACCGAGGTATCAAAATCCGCAATTTGTACAAGTCTTTTATTTACAAGATTATATGCCGTTGCCGTAGTTTTCGCATAATATCCGCGCCATGTTATCATGGACGGAATCTGTCCATCAAGGTATGCCACAGCCGTAAGAAATCTTTCCGAACGATTGCCCCAGTTATCGCCCCATTCGCTTACAGTGCCTCTTGGGTGAGGATAATATACAGTATCAAGCGCCGTGCCTGTTAAGCCGTCAAAAACAGTATAATATTCCGGTCCGGACATAACTCGTCCCGATGTGTCGTTTATTCCCCATTCACTATGCCTGTAATCAATACTGTTGTCTGTTCCTTTTATATCATCAAGCAGCGATGCCGAAGAAACATAAGCTCCTGTTCCGTCAATTGTTCCCGGTGCCGTTTTCATAGCAAGCTCCGCTTTTCCATCAAGGTCAAAATCATATGCCGCCATCTGCGTAAAATGAGCACCGGCATTTATATTCATGCCCATATCAATACGCCACAACCGAGCACCGTTCATTTTATAGCAGTCCATATATACATTTCCGTTATACTTTGCATCTTTGCCGCTGTCAAAGGAGTTGGACGGCTCCCATTTGAGTATCAGTTCGTACTCGCCGTCGCCGTCAACATCTGCGGGAGTTACGTCGTTCGGGGAATAGGTATATTCCTCACCGTCAAGACTCGTTCCGCTCGGCGGCACATCAAGCGGTATCGTTATGTACTGATCACTGTTTACCACAACAGCTTTCCCCAATGAAACAGGCTCGCCCTCCGGGACAACCGTATACGAACTGCCTCGACCGGTATCAGTATAATTTGTGCTGTCCGACACGGTAGCTATTTTTTTATTATCGCGGTAGATGTCAAACGCAGTGTCGTAATCCTCCGTGCCAAGCAATCGCCATGACAGATATGTTCCCGAACCGCTATTCACAGCCACTGTTCCACGGTCAAGATATTCCATCTGAATTGGTTCTATAACCTCTGCAACCGTTAATATTTCTGCTGACGGTGCTGTTATAGAGATAGTCACTGCTGTTAAAGTAATAAATGATATAATTTTTTTATTCAAACCAGTTTCCTCTCCAAATTATAATTATTATAAGGAAGCACTGATTAAATATTGTACGCAATTAGTGCTGTCAGATTTTTCATACAGAATGGCAGAAAATCTGACAGCATAATGCGCACAAAGTCGTTAGGCGTGATTTAATCAGTGCTTCCTTAATATCCCTTACAACGATATTAACAATATTTACAGTCGTTGAACTACCGATTATTAACGGATTACAATATGGTGCATTTGTCACTAATGCCCTATTTGTTACTGTCGAAATCACTTCATCCGTTTCTTTGTCCGTCATATAAATCGTCTAAGTTGCCTCGTTAGAATTATCCCTTATTGTTGCGATTATCTGAACGTGCAAGTGATGGTTCATTGAATTTACATAATGATTATTTGAGTCAAAAAATGCACTTCTGCTCTTCGTTTCAAATGTGCATCCCTATCATTACCTCAAACATTACGTCGAAGCGCATTTCTGTATACCAATTACCAAAGTCGCTAAAGCTTTTATAATTTCTTATATTTTTCTAAACCGTCTGGTTCTTCCGGCTCATAATATGGCAGACTGCACGATGAATTGGCTGTGATAACTACCGCCATAAACGCACAACTAGCTACAATAGCTCCGTATCTGCCTATAATTGATGCTAAAATTTCTTTTATTCTTTTCATTGATTTGTACCTCCTATAAAATAATCCTTAATCTTCCCTGCAACCAATGCAAGTGTAGCTGAAATTAAGCCTACTAAAAATGATTGCGCATAACAATTATATTTTCCTAGTAATATCACAAATAGTATAATTGCTATTTCTGCACCCCATAAAATAATACATATTTTTCTATAACACCGCCTCTCTTTTTCTGAAATGTTTTTATTCTTATTCTTTAATGGTGCCCATAAATATATTGGCACCACTGAAAACATTGATAATATCACTAACCACCATTTGCTATCTTCCAGTGGTATATACAATGTCAATAATGAAAACATAGCATACACAGCGATCAATATACAAAAGCACCTTATTCTACTGTCTGCATGATATCCGCCACCATATAATCTTATCGGAATAAATGACACAAAATAGAATATTGTATCTAAACAGTTTCCAATACACAGAGATAAAAGCAGTATACACAAAAGTTCTATTCCCCAAGTTAAAATCACGTCTATGCCATATTCGCATATGCTACGCTCTTCTGGATTAATAACTCTATTTTGTACCAAGATCCCTGATATTTCCTGTGATATTTTCATACTCTCTCTCACCTTCTTTGACGTGATTATACCATATAAAATACAATAATTAGTAAAACTTTGTGAAATCAGCAGTTTTCTTGTGAAATCAGTAAAAAAAGAACACAGTATATAATATCAATCAAACAGATATCATATACTGTGCCACAAATATTATTATACTTTATCTAATCCCATAAACACAATTGATAGAATATATTTACCTTTGTCTTGTTTAATACTAAATACACTATCATAGTGTTTTAATGCTGCTTCCATATTAATTTTCCCTATACCATGATTTTTAACATCTTCTTTTGTTGTAGTGCTATTTATGCAATCAGTATCAGCACATGAATTTTCTATCTTACAAACCAACGAATCATCACAGTACGATAACAATACTCTAACATACGGATTTAAGCTTACTTTTTCGCAAGCTTCAATAGCATTATCCAACGCATTCCCAAATATTATGCAAATATCATCCTCAGCAATTGGCAACTTTTCAGCTATTCTCAGGTTTGTATAAAAATCGATATTCTTTTTCTTTGCTTCTTCTTTTTTTGCACTTAAAATAGCGTCTAAGACTGTGTTTCCTGTATTGATATCACATTTATTTACTTCCGTTTTTTTTAGCATCTTATTTATATAATCTATGCTCTGGCTATATTCTTTCTTATTAATTTTAGCGGCAATTGCTAACATATGATTTCTTAAATCGTGCTTTAAGTTCTTAATTTGATTCTGCGATGACATCACCGCCTTGTAATGACGTATCTGGTTTTTTAATTGCCTTTGAGCTAATTGTTGTTCTGTAGCTAGACGCTGTTGTCTCAATGTTTCTTCATATAAATACATAATAATTGCTATTGTTGCACACAATCCCATGGTACATATAATAATCATATTCCTTAAATATTCATTTACTCCATTTTGAAGCATTCTGTAAAACGTAGTTATTATAATTGTTGCTATAACGAACATCACTGTAAACAGTATCAAATAATTTTTATCTGATAGTTCATTATTATGTTTTATTCTATAACCAATAATCCCTGCAAGCAAAATTCCTAACAATTTTGATATTGCAATTCCTAATAATAATAATATACTATTCTCCAACAGTTTGTCCACATTTCCCCCAAACAACACTGATAATAATAGTAATATTAAAACCTCCGATACACTCGAAATCAGAAAACTTAATACTGATGATAATATTCGAATAATTACTTTTCCGTTATACAAAAACGAAACAAGTAATGTTCCAAGAATCGTGACAGATATGTTAACTATGCTACTGGAAAACATATAATTGCTTATATCAATAATTATTGCAAGAACAAATATACCTGTTACATATACGCATTTAGGAAGCCTTTCCCTCTTTTTCATAAGTGAATTAAATAAAACAAAAGCCATCATTGACTCTATGACTCCAGTCATCAGCAGCGACATTTTATAAATATTCATTTCCAAAAGCCTTCCTCTCTTTATACTCAATAAAACGATGTTTCAAATTTTCGACATATGTTCTACCCACATCCAGACTTTGCTCTGTATCTTTCAGTATAACATATTTTTCTTTTATAAGCTTCACAAACGCAATGTTTACAATGTATGATTGATATATTCTTACAAACATTTCTGTCGGCAGTTCATCTTCAAATTGAGATAATAGTTTATTCGTTTTATGTACTCCATTTATCATATGAATTAACGTTTTTCTTTCTTCTTTTTCAATATATACTATGTTCTCTATATTTAAACGAATTGTATGCCTTTCTTCTACGATACTAATATATCTAACAGCTTTATTTATTCTTTGCACAGCACGACATAGATCCTCAGCGAAAATATCATAACTCACAGGTTTTACCCAAAAATTCATTGGTTCTGGTCTAAAACATTGAATAGCATACTCGGTATGACTTGTCAGAAAAAAGATAACTATATTTTTATCTATACTTCTTATCCTGTTAGCTAAATCTACACCATTTAACTGTTTCATTTCAATATCAGTAATTAAAACCTCAAACTCTTTCCCATTTTGTTCATAATTATCCAGCAATTCTTCAGCGCTATAAAATGATTCCCATTTTATTTCCTGCGTTTTATTACTGCATATAAATTTTTCCAGATATCGTTCAATATGAACAACACACTCATCTTCATCGTCACATATTGCTATCTTAAATGATTTTGCCATAAATCTCTCCTTTTTTACAACGTATAGCTCACTACATAAGCTGTTTATACTTAACAAATAACTCGTACGACATTTTTATTATATCATTTTTTTATCTGTCAATCAACTGTTTATACATAAATTATTTATAAGATTGTAAAAAAGTTAAAATCTTATTAAAACACTCTAATTCCATTTTCTTTTGGTAATTATATACTATATTTAATCATGTTCTTTCCGTTAATACTATTACTGCAATAAGTCATTAAGTTTGGAAAAAGATAAGTGGCGCATCTCGCCGTAATTCGTGGCTTGAAGTACAACGTACGACTGCGCCCCTCATCGGCAATCCGCTTGCTTCTCTTTTCCCAAACGCATTGGTGAAAGGAGTTCAGATTATAAGCTGGTAACTTAATAGACACAGATACCATTAAACTGCGTATATTTTGTATTCTTATATGTTCTTCTTGAAAAACCTTCATTCAAATTTGCACCGAAAAAACATTTGTGCTATACTGAATATAATAAATAAATGCATAATCTTTAATTTTGCCAAATCATGAAGGGAGTTTTCAAAATGAAATCAACAAAATTTATCACACTAACATTAACTACAGCTATTACACTGCCTACAACCGGACTCGCCGCAGAAATACCGCGCGAAATAGCTCCGGCAGGTTCAACAGATGAAAGCATTGCCGTTACAGAAAATCTTATCGGCGGAATCTTGGATGAGATACTCGCAGGTGAGGGCTACGGCATGGCAACCGCAAGAGCTGATACGATTATCCGCAATGCTGTCATTGCAGATCAGACAAACGGTTACGGCTATGGAATATTAGCTGCGACTTCTCAAAATGCCATCCGATATTATCGTGACAGATATTTACGTCCCGATTACTATGCAGCGGAGGAGGAACGGGTAAAAGGTCTGATTGCCGATATAATCTCTGATGTTCAGAATGGCAAAGATTACAACCTCGCACTTGATGAAGCATACACAAGAGTTTATCAAGCCGCCGATCCCACATATGATCCCGAAGTTGACCGGGCAGGTGATTTCTGCTATTGGGACGTTCCGTCTGTCGATGCTGCTTCACTCACCATTGCAAGAAAGCTGCTTTTAGCGGCTATGCCTACCGAATAAAAATACAGAGCGCCGGACTATCCATCAGTTCGACGCTCTGCGTTTTTAATAGCAGTTCGGTCTGCGGAATACAGTAAAACCTACGCTTGACGCAGTTGATACCACAACGTTATTTGCACTGCTTGAAC
>JAUNPN010000242.1 GCA_030536655.1 bacterium
AAGATCTTCACTGCTATACATAAATTCTAAAATTTTTGTTCGCAGCGAAGATAGAAGTTTCAATTATGAGCCAATTTTTGACTGCTTACATGTCATTGTTCTTTATTTCATTTTATTCTTCAAGAATGTACTTATCATATTTTTTTCTTGTTTGCTTAATCCGATTACTATAATGATTAAACTTAATGAAATGCTGTTTAAACAGAGAATCGAAATTAACCCCCAAGTAGTCTGTGGAATAAACAATGTAATTATTTTGCATATAAACAATGCTGGTACTGCTACACAGAAGCAAGGTTTGATTACTTTTTTAAGTAATTCATTTATTCTTATGATTGAAACTTTTGATGCTATCCATATTCGTATTGTGCAAACAAATATTTCATACAATACCATTGCTATTATCAAGACATTAGGGTTATTGGTTGTTATGCCGGCATAGTAGCTGATAGGCAAAACTAATAAATATATAGCTTCGGGCCATATCATAAATTTAGTAATATTACCGATTGCATATACTGCTGTTCGTATTGTTTCAAAAGAAGCATAGGTAAGACTCAGAAATATGGTGCATTGTGCATAAGTCACTGCATATGGTGGCACATTACCTAGCCAGAGGTGCATGATATATTCCGTTTGAAAAAGAAATGGTATCATTATAAAAAAAATAAGAAATACTTGAAATTTACTTCCTGCATAGACAAGTTTTTTATGTATATCTAGTTCACCATTGGCGTATGTTTTTGTTATTTGTGGAGCAATGGCACGTTGCAGATTTTGGGCAAATGACAGAACTGAGTTTTTCAATTGAATAGAAATTGTATATACAGCATTAATAGCTACCCCGAATGTAAGATTGATAACAAGGACAAATCCTTGTGACGAAAGAACCTGCAAAGCACCGGAAGCAGAGGATATACCGGCAAATTTGCCAATTTGTATTATTTGTTTTTTGTCTATAATCATATGATAATGGACTTCCGGAAATTTGCGATGGCAATATATCTGATAAGCTATTCTTATTAATATGCTTATTGTTGCCATCAATATAGCATAGATTAATAAACGGCCAGTAGGAAAATAGCTAAGACAATAGGCTGAAGCACATGTTAAGATTACTTGAAGAATACTGATAGCAGCAAAAGCATTCATTTTTTCATGTGCTACGATTAGTGAATTATAAGGAATGCTTATAAGACCAACTATACAAGTGAGTACTGATATTTGAAACACCCATTGGGCTGCATCCATACTTTCCGCTGGTATGTTTATTTTGGTATGTAGAAACCATAAACCTCCGATCTCAAGTAGTATAAATATGATTCCGGACAATAAGAATATGACATTTAAGCAAGAACAAAATACTTTATTTGGATCACCGTTATCACGTCCTATTTCATAAGTTAGAAAACGTTGTACGGCATTGATCATTCCACCACTGAAAACAGCGAACATACTGACAATACTACCAACAACACCATAGATTCCCATATTCTCTACACCAAGATTAGCAAGTGTTAAACGTGTGGTATACAAATTTAGCCACATCGTAAACAACATACGTACATAAAGTAAAATGGTGTTTTTAGCTAAGCGATTTTTGTTAAAATTGTCAGACATTGATGGCTGGAATGTTTATTTTAAAAGTTTTTCTTCTATTTGTTTAATAGACATCTTTCTGATTTCAAGAAAAAATGTTATTTTTAATGAGCTAATAGTCAATAATATGAATTTAGAAAATTTCTTCCAATCAAATTTCTTTTACAGCATGGAGCAAGCCCCATCTACCAACGAATGAATCTTGTTTAATATTAAACATTTTTTTATGGAATTCTATATTCCGACCCAAGATAAGATATGAGCCTTACCTTTTTTTCACACGGTCACAGATCGAACAACTGCTTTTTTATAAATTAGTAGATGATAGAAAAATCTTATTTAACGGTTAATTTCTAAATGCGTTTGCTTCCTCTCGATTACTTTGTTACGAAGTTTATGTTATAGAAAAAAGTATCGGGAAAGAATAGCCTGTATCACAACTCAAGCGTGTCTGTTGCCTTTGAAGGTACTTTTGGAAAACTGTTCATTCAAAATGACGGTAACATCTGTTTCAAGCAAGGGATAATCACGTGAATCTTCTTTTCTGTCATATCAGTTGTATTCCGTTTTTCAGAGCTTCCTGCACTACCGGTGAATCCTCATGGTCACCGATGACGTCAATCTTTTGGTCACCCAAATGCAGTTTCAAGCGTGCGGTCATGCGGATACGTGCCAATACACCCTTCTTTTCTCCCATGCTGCGGACTAATAAATCAATATCTTCCGCGCTTTTCGTCATTCAGACGGGAACCGAAGAGATATACTTGCACTGTTTCACTATAAATATCTTTGGCTATTTGGATGATGGTCTGTTTTCCCTCCACATTTCCTAGCGTTCGTCATCCTTATTTTATCTTCTCCACAAACCCCACCGGCATATCAACCCCCGCACATCCCAGCAAATCCAGTCTTACCACCACTTTCGCTTTTCCATCCATTTCCACCAGTTCTCCTTCCAGCCCCTTTAGCGGACCTTTGACCACCCGTATCAATTCTCCCGGAGCCAATGGTGCGGCACACATCTCCACCGCCTCGTCCGAATAATCCAGCATAAATTT
>JAUNPN010000243.1 GCA_030536655.1 bacterium
ATACAAATTCAAAAAACGCTTCAAATCTGCTGAAAAAGCTTGATATATTTATAAGTCTTGCAATTTGATATGCAGGCATTATAAAGTTTTCTGATGACGGATACGAATAGCTAAGGCAATACGCCGCTGTAGTAACCGTCGCAGCAAGTCCGGCTGTTATAATTCCATATCTTCCGCTTCGTTTTATCATATCAAGATTTTTTGTATACGGAATAAGCAAATTTAAAACAATTAAATCTGAAAACAGTGAAAGTGAATTAAATCCTTTTATAAATATACTGCTTAATCCGTTTCCGAATATAGGAAAAACATTTACCGCTCTGTATTTAGGTATAAGAAGCAGCAGAAATGATAAAAATACAATTGCCGCTATCGGAAGAAATAATCTGTGTATTCTTGCAATCGCTTCAATTCCGAGGTAAGCGCCTAACGCTGCTGCTAATGCCATTACTACAATAATTATTTCCACATTTGTTTCCTGCAATAAAACTGTCCTTACTGCCTCCGGAAAAATCCTTATAATCGGCACAGCATTTATTATAAGTATTGCTGTTACAAGTATACCCGCGATTATTTTTAATGGCTTACCTCCGTTTATTTCCGCAACTTCTATAATATTTTTCTTCCTATTATATATATGCATTACAGCACAAAAAAACAGCAGCGCGATAAGCGTATTGTAAAGCACCTGAATCCAAGCCGCATTACCGCTGTTTTCAACAACCATTTTCGGAAAGGTAAGAATAACCTTCACAAAAATTATATTGATAAGCAGCGGAGTACAGAACCTTTCAGAAAACATAAGCAATTTCCTTTCTTGTCAAATTACCTTACAGGCAAAATGTTTCACGTGAAACATTTTGCCTGTAATTTTTATTATTGTTCTTAAAATATACGCAGATTAATATGCTGCAATTATTTTATACTCAAAAAAAATTAAAATTTACTTTTTGTTTTTTATTTTCCAGTTACGGCTTATCTTACTCTCAACCCTGCGTTTTCCTGTTCTCAAATAACCCGGACGAAGCTCATGCTTCCATATAGGCGTTTCTATTAAAGCATTTGACATGCTTTTACTTCCAAACTTCAGAGCAGGCGAAAGAAACGGAACTCCAAAGCTTTTCTGCGAGGCAAGGAACAAAGAATAAAGAAATATTCCAATTGCAATTCCATAAAGTCCGAGCAATGCTCCGAGTGCTATAAAGCATACTCTCAATACTCTTGAGGTCCAGCTTAAGGAATAATCCGGCGTTGCAAATGAACCTATGCCGGTAATTGCAATTACGATAATCATAAGAGGACTTACTATTTTAGCACTTACCGCCGATTGTCCCAAAATAAGACCTCCGACAATTCCTAAGGTTGAACCTATAGGACTTGGCATTCTTATTCCCGCTTCACGTATCATCTCAAATGAAATATCCATAAGAAGAAGCTCAACAATACTTGGAAAGGGAACGTTTTCTCTTGACGCGCTTATTGAGTACAGAAGATAAGTCGGTATCATTTCATGATGAAATAATATAACCGATAAATATATACCCGGCAGCAAAATAGAAAGAAATAAGGCTACCATTCTTATCATTCTTGACATATTAGCATACGGAACTCTCAAATAATCATCAGATACCGCACGCATCATTTCAAACGCAGTAGTCGGAAATATTAACGCATGCGGACTTCCGTTAAGCATTAAAACTACACGTCCTTCGGTCAGCGCTCTCGCTGCTCTGTCCGGTCTCTCTGTATACATTATCTGAGACGTCATCGCAAAGCTGTTTTCCTCCATCAGCATACCAACCTCTTCAGAGGATATTACATAATCAACCGCAATACTTTTAATACGTTTTTGAACCTCTTTTACAAGATTAGGATTTGCTACTCCTTCAATGTATAAAATAACCCCCCTTGTCTTACTTACATCTCCAATCTTTACTCCCTCAGCAATCAGCTTTTCCGTCTTTATAATTTTTCGTACCAATATAGTATTTGTACGAAGCATTTCAGCGAAAGCCTCTTGAGGTCCATATATAGACTGCTCATTCTGAGGCTTGTCAATAGTTCTGCTGCCCCATTTACGCACATCCAGAATAAAAGCATTTTTAAATCCGTCGACGAACAGTCCACAGGCACCAAAATTTACTTCCTCACAAATTTTATCCATTTCATCTGTCGGAGTTGCTTGCGCGTGTGTAACAAAACGCTTTATTATCTCGTCCTCAGCTTTATAAAGCTCATCTTCACACATATAAGGAATTTCCAGAATAGCCTTTATTACATTATCGTCAACTATCTGAGTATCAATCATTCCCTCGTAGAAAAATAAAAATGCGTTTCTATCTCCCTTAAGAGTTATTTCCCTTATTATAACATCATTATTGATAGGATACTTAAAACGTTTTTTTATATAAGCAAGATCCTTTTTTATATCACCGGTTACATACGCTTTTTCTTCGGGTATATCCTTATTTCTTACGTCATATGCAGCTTTATTTTCGGATCTTTTTAATATAAATTCTTCATTGTACTTGGGCGGTTTAAACATAAGCATATTTTTTATTAAATTCATTTTTATAATCCCAACTTCTTTCACCAATACCGTTCGGGAAAAGAGAAGCAAGCAGATTGCCGTCAGAAACGACGCCGACGTAT
>JAUNPN010000066.1 GCA_030536655.1 bacterium
TATCCGTAATTAAGGAACCACTGATTAATTAACGCCTAACGGCTTAGCACGCATTGAACTTGCATATTTTCCGTCATATCATACAAAAATCTCTCGACATACGCGAGTATGCCTTCGATCTTTTTATATAATCTGACGAAAAATCTGACTGTGTTCACTGCGTACTATATTTAATCAGTGCTTCCTTAAAGAAGTGTATATTACGAAGTTATTTTTGTCAGATTATTCCAGAAACCTGACGCATACCGACGTATGCCGAGAATTTCCGGGACAATATGACGGAAATTCAGCAAGCAGGATATGATTAATTTTACGGATAGGTTCTAAGCTTATTTGCCTTTTTCCCGTGCAGCCGCGTCGCTTCACCGTCCTTCTGAAGCAGATATACAGCGATATTGGAACAATGGCTTGAAATATGTCCCATAGCAGTGAGCAAATCGAGGAATACAAAACCGGCGTCTGCCGAACATTCCCCGTTCCGGAATCGCACAATGTGTCTTGCCCGCGTTTCGGCAATCATTCTGTCAGCTTCCCTTTTTAAAGGAACAATCTCGGCTGCCTGATCGGTTTCCATTGTCTGAATTGCCTTAACTGCCTGAGTCAGCATATCATCAATCGCTTTTGAAAGAATATCTATCTCATACTCTGCAACCTTCGAAAATTTTATTCCGTTCACACTAATATCCCGCGCAGTCTTTACAATACTGTATGCGTAATCGGAGATTCGTTCAATATCACCGATAACATGGATTAATGTTGCGACTTCATTGCTCTCGCGGACAGTATTTTTTAAGCTGGCAAGCTTGACAAGATACGCAGTCAGCTTGTCCTCATATTTATCAACAAGCTTTTCCTGTTTTTTGATTTTTTCCGCAACTGTCTCATCAAAACCGTAGGAAATACAGATTGCACCGTTGAAGGTCTGCTTCGACAAGCCCGCCATCTGACCAATCAGTTCTCTTGATTTTTCAAGAGCAAACTGCGGAAATGCCAGAAATCGGTCATCAAGGCTCGCGAAAATATTTTCTTCCTCCGTATGCTTTTCCTTAATAAGCAGTTCGGAAAGCTTTTCTATTCCGCGGCAAAACGGCATAAGAATAATTGTTGACAGAATATTAAACACTGTATGTACAAGAGCTATTGTAAACACACTGGAATTACTGTTCATAAAAGAGAAATTCATAATACCGTGAATTATATAAAAAACCACCGCAACAACGGCAACTCCTATAATTTTAATTGATACACAGGACGCTGCAACCCGCTTTGCATTTGTGTTTCCGCTCAGCGCAGAAAGCACCGGGGGAACCGCTGCTCCGATATTCATACCGAGTATAATCGGCAGCGCTGTCGACATGGGAATTGAGCCTGTCAGCGACAACGCCTGCAAAATACCGACGGACGCCGATGAAGACTGAATAATTGATGTAAAAATTGTGCCTATCAAAATACCCATAACCGGATTGGAGAACATGACAAGAATTTTCATAAACGAATCATTATCTCTCAAGCCTGAAGTCGCACCGGACATTGTTTCCATTCCGAACATCAGAATTGCAAATCCGAGAAGAATAGAGCCTACATCATTCTTTTTCTCCGATTTCGGAATCATTGTAAGCAGAATACCAACAACAGCAAGCACCGGAGTAAACGAAGTCGGCTTCATAAGCCTGAACAGGAAGCTTTCGCCCGAAATACCGGAGGTACTGAGAAGCCATGCCGTCATTGTCGTACCAATATTCGCACCCATAAGTATACTTGTCGTCTGAGCAAGCTTCATAATTCCCGAATTAACAAATCCCACCAGCATGACCATAACTGCCGATGAGCTTTGTATCACCGCTGTAACAAACAGACCCAGAAAAAAGCCCTTAAAGCGGTTTGACGTCAGCTTTTGAAGAATTGCTTCCAGACTGCTGCCCGAAAGCTTTTTCAGACTGTCGCCCATATAGTTCATACCGAACAAGAACAGGGCAATACCGCCTGCCAGAGTCAAAAACGAAAAAAAATCCATTATTGTTTCCTCCTGCCTCACAAGGTAATCGTTTATTTTGATAATTATTTCAAAACTCCACAAAAACAATCCATGAAGAATTATATCATATTTTAGTAAATAATGCAATATTAATATAAAAAAATCTCAAAAAGCTGTGAGCAGCATTAAAGCTCCGTAAGTTAAAAAACAATATTTATGTTGAAATTTATCAAGAAATATGTTACAATAAAGAAAACAGCAGCATGACTGCCAAATTTAATTGAGGTAATGCAATGAATATACAATACAAATTTCTGACAGAGCTAACTGATGATGAGAAAAAAATACGGTATGAGGTTTTTGTTAATGAACAGGGCTTTGACGCGTCAGCCGATATTGACGGCACAGACGCCGAATGTGATCACATCATAATCTATGTCGATGATGTTCCGGCGGCATGCTGCCGGTATTTCAGATATGGCGGAGATTCCGTATATATTATAGGACGAGTCGCTGTCATAGAGGATTTCCGAGGCATCGGATTGGGCGAAATGCTCATGGATGCAGCCGAGGACGTTATCCGCAGCCGCGGCGCGGAAAAAATAATTGTACACGCTCAGCTGCGCGTAAAGGGCTTTTATAAAAAATGCCGCTACAAGGAAATTGGAGAACCGTTCCTTGAGGAGGGCGTAAAGCATATTACTATGGAAAAGCGGCTGACAAATATTGATTAATATTAAGGAGCTGCTGCAAAAACAGCTCCTTAAGCATTTAGAGCCTATCTGAAAATCAACACATCTCGCCTGCTGATTTTCCGTCATGTTTTTCAAAAAAATCCTCGGCATACGCCGGTATGCCGAGGATTTTTGGAGTAATCTGACCGGATGACTTGCAAAGCAAGTCATAGGTGATCTGTTTACAGTTCACCGTAGCAGGGAAAAATACGACTTCAAAATATGCACTTCTTTAATCTATTAATTCACATATTTTTCGGCAAGCATCATATCCTTTACCTTCATCAACCGGACTTGATTTGCGCGTTCATTCTCGCTAAGCTTCATTGTTATATACTTGATATTCTCCTGTGCCTCCGGGATTGTCACGTGTTCAAGCGCGTTTACGCGGCGGCGGGTCTTTTCTATCTCTCCGGCCATTAACCGACACGAATGCTCAAGCTCCGCAAGCCGCAGCATATCCGGAATTATCTTCCTCAGCTCGTCAGACGCCGTATCAAGCGAAGCCGCGGTAAACGCATATCCGTAAGACGGAATATCATTATACGATTTCAGCGTAAGCTTAGGTACGGAAACGCTCATAATATTCAATACCTCGGCTTCAAGCTCCGTTTCATGCCTCGGAGCCGCCAAGGCTGTATTCACCGCTTCCTCTGTCATTTCCGCGCGGGCGGCTATAAAGCTCTGCCGGCTTTCTTCCAAGGCAGTCTCCACCTTGTTTCTAAGCCTTTCACATTCATATATCCTTTCAAGGAACTGACGCATAAGCTCATCGCGCTTATCCTTCAAAAGCTTATGCCCCCTGACTGCGGTGGCAAGCTTTTTCCTTATCCTGTTCAGCTCCATTCTTGTGGGAATTATCGCAGGCATACCATAATCCCTCCCTTATTTTTTCGGTTCATAATATTTGTCAAGATATACGTCGTCAATTCTCTTAAGCTCACTCCTCGGAAGCATCCTCAGAAGGCTCCAGCCAATATCAAGAGTTTCCTCAATGCTCCTGTCCTTTGAATAGCCCTGTGAAACATATTCCTTTTCAAACGCGTCCGCAAACCTTGCATAGATAAGGTCAATTTCCGACAGCGCTGCTTCTCCGAGGATTGTCATAAGCTCTTTCGCATCCTTGCCTCTCGCATAAGCGGCAAACAGCTGATTCATTGTATTAGAGTGATCCTCTCTCGTCTTACCCTCGCCTATTCCCTTATCCTTCAGTCTTGAAAGCGACGGAAGGACGTCAATCGGCGGCTGCACTCCCTTTCTGTAAAGGTCACGGCTCAGTATTATCTGTCCCTCGGTGATATATCCCGTAAGGTCAGGGATTGGGTGCGTTTTATCGTCCTCCGGCATTGTAAGCACCGGTATCATGGTTATTGAACCGCGCTTTCCCTTTTGTCTGCCGGCTCTCTCATACATTGACGCCAAATCGGTGTACATATATCCCGGATAGCCTCGTCTGCCCGGGACTTCCTTGCGCGCCGCGCTTATCTCTCTCAAAGCGTCGGCATAGTTCGTAATATCCGTTATAATTACAAGAACATGCATATTCTTTTCAAACGCAAGATACTCCGCCGCCGTCAGAGCCATTCTCGGCGTTGCAATTCTTTCAACCGCCGGGTCATTCGCAAGATTAATGAACACAACAGTTCTGTCAATCGCGCCGGTCTTTTTAAACGAAGATATAAACGAATTCGATTCCTCAAAGGTAATTCCAACCGCCGCAAACACAACGGCAAATTCATCATCAGTTCCCCTTACCTTTGCCTGCGCGGCAATCTGTGTTGCAAGCTCTGCATGCGGCAGTCCCGACGCGGAGAATACCGGAAGCTTCTGACCTCTTACAAGCGTATTAAGTCCGTCAATCGCCGAAACACCCGTTTCAATAAACTCCTCCGGGTAGCTTCTTGCCGCCGGATTCATCGGCAGACCATTTATATCCATCTTCTTTTCGGGAATAATCTGCGGTTTACCGTCAATCGGATTTCCAAGCCCGTCAAAAATTCTGCCGAGCATATCCTCCGATACGCCAAGCTCCATGCTGTGACCGAGGAAGTGAACACGGCTGTTTTCAAGATTTATTCCCGCTGAATTTTCAAACAGCTGCACAAGAGCATTTGAACCGTCAATTTCCAAAACCTTGCATCGGCGGCGTTCGCCGTTTGATAAAATAATCTCACCCAGCTCATCGTATGCGACATTCTCAACGCCGGTCACAGTCATGAGCGGTCCCGCAATCTCTCTTATTGTCCTATATTCCTTAGACATTTACCTCACCTCCCGCTCGTGACAATTCAGCCGTTATTTCTCGTTCTATCTCGGAGTATACCCTTTCAATATCCTCATTCGGGGTATACTTGTATCTGCCTATTCTTTCTCTTACCGGAAGATTAAGTATATCCTTAATCTCCTTTCCCTCAGCAAGCGCCGCGCCCGCTTGGTCATGAAATTCAAGTATAAGACGCATCATATACAGCTGCTTGTCAAGCGGCGTGTATGTGTCTATCGAATGGAAGGAATTCTGATGCAAAAAGTCCTCGCGTATGGAGCGCGCGGTTTCCATTTTTAATCTGTCCTCCGCCGAAAGAGCGTCCATACCTACCATCTTAACGATTTCCTCAAGCTCCGCTTCCTCCTGCAAAAGCAGCATCATACGGCTTCGGCATTTCATCCACTCCGGAGATACATTCTCGTCAAACCACTCCGTAAGTCCGTTAAGATACAGCGAATAGCTGTTCAGCCAGTTAATTGCCGGGAAATGACGCTTATATGCCAGCGCACTGTCAAGACCCCAGAACACCTTCACTATTCTTAATGTTGCCTGAGTTACCGGTTCGGAAATATCACCGCCCGGAGGAGATACTGCTCCTATTACCGAAAGCGCGCCCGTTCTTCCCTCCGAACCGAGTGTTTCGACAAGTCCCGCCCTCTCGTAGAACTGAGCAAGACGGCTTCCGAGATACGCGGGATATCCTTCCTCACCCGGCATTTCCTGCAAGCGTCCGGACATTTCTCTCAATGCCTCAGCCCAGCGCGAGGTTGAATCTGCCATAAGCGCAACCGAATAACCCATATCACGGAAATACTCTGCAATCGTGATACCGGTATAAATCGAAGCCTCACGCGCCGCAACCGGCATATCCGAAGTATTCGCAATAAGGACAGTCCGCTGCATTAATGACGCGCCTGTTTTCGGATCCTTAAGCTCCGGAAACTCGTTCAAAACATCGGTCATTTCATTTCCGCGCTCACCGCAGCCGATATATACAACAATATCCGCCTCAGCCCACTTTGCGAGCTGATGCTGAATAACGGTCTTTCCGCTTCCGAACGGACCCGGAACCGCCGCGACTCCGCCCTTAGCAATTGGGAAAAACGCATCAACAACGCGCTGTCCCGTTATAAGAGGAGTATCAAGCGGCAGCTTTTTGTTATACGGTCTGCCGCGGCGTACCGGCCACTTCTGAGCAAGCTTTACTTCCCTGTCACCCTTATCCGTTTCAATTACCGCAACAACCTCTGTTACAGTGTATTCTCCTGCCTTAATGCTCTTTATTTTTCCGTTAATTCCGTACGGAACCATAATTTTATGCGATACCACAGGGGTTTCCTCAACCTCGCCGATGACGTCGCCGTTTATAACCTTATCTCCCGCTTGTTTAACGGGTTTAAAATGCCACTTCTTATCCCTGTCCAGTGACGGCACAGATACTCCTCTTTCAAGGCTGTTGCCGCACACCTCCATAATTCTTGTAAGCGGACGCTCTATACCGTCATAAATAGCCCCGATAAGTCCCGGTCCCAGTTCCACCGACAACGGTTCACCAGTGGTTTCGACAGGCTCGCCCGGTCTCAGTCCGGAGGTTTCCTCATATACCTGCACAGACGCGTCCGAACCGTGCATTTCAATTACCTCGCCTATAAGGCGTTTTTCGCTTACCGCCACAACGTCGGACATATTCGCATCGTTCATACCCTCTGCGATTATGAGCGGTCCTGCCACCTTACGAATTTTTCCCATGAAATCCTCTCCATTCAGTATTTAATTGCCCCTTTGAGAAGCGACGGCGTATGTGTATACTCCGAGCTGCGAAAAGGGGTGAGATGCACCGCTTATATCACGTGCATTATAATAAATCGGCTCCTGCTGCCTTCTCTACCAATCTGTGCAGCTCCTGCTTTGCAAACCCGCTGCCGCCATCCTGTGACGGTATATACATAACCGCCGGAATAGGGGCTGTTATCAGCTCATTTACAGCCGGAGCATAGTTCTCCGTTATAAACAGTACTCCGTAATTCCTGCCGCAGGCTTTCTTGAATTCCTCGACACATTCTTCATCACTCGTTACGGGAATTATCTTCATTCCCGCCGAGGCAAAGCCGTATATACTGTCATAGCCGCCTATCACTGCCGCTCTATACATAGCTTCTCACCCTCTCAAGTATTTTTTCCCTGTCTATACCGTTTGCCTTACATATAAGAATATATCTGATTATCCCCGCAGCGCGGTCAAATTCAAGAATAAAATTTATCGCCGGTGCAGGTGAAAATATATTATACTTCTCCCCGGCAAGAATCTGTGCTATTCTCCTTTCGCTGTATGCGTCAACCGTTGCGGAGGTCACTCCTTCAAATCCGGCTGCTTTAAGGAATTCCTCAGCTGTTCCCTCATCCGCCGCCTTTATCAGCGCATTCTTGCTGAAGTAAGCGCAGGATACCGCATAATCCATAAGTTCACGGCTCTCTCCGGCTCTCAGCAAAAGCCTTATATCCGCCGCCGCTATGGTTTCATTGACATAGCGTTTTAAAATCTCATGCTTTGTTTTTTCCGCAAACTCCGCCATTGCCTCTAAACACGCCCTGTCTGCTATCATGTCCGATAACCGACCGTCCCCGGTTCGCATAAGTGCACGAAAGCCTTCCTCCGCAGCCTTTGACATATATCCCGGAAGCGACGCTTCATTTCCGTTTTGGAGTGCTTCCATAATTTCCTCACCGCTTACCGGCGCGTCATCATAAAACATGTCAGAACGCTGCTTTGAATACAGCTTCTTTATCGCCGCCTTTAGATTGTGAAAGGATTTCTGATAGAAAATAACTTCGATTTCGCTTGTATCGTCTATCAGCTCATTTATGAGCCTTTCCCTTCTTTCCTTCATTCGGCTTATAATCTCATTTACCTCCGACCCCTCAAAGCCGGAGCCGTTCAGAATACCTATACATTCCTTAATATTACCTGCCTCGGCAAGCTGACGAATCATTTCCGGTGACGGCAGCGAATTTTCCAATGCCCTCACTCTTGCGGAGGTATATGCATAATTCATACTTATAATTCTAACTCCTTTCACCAATGCGTTTGGGAAAAGAGAAACGGTGCTTATCTTTTTCCAAACTTTATAACCTGAAATGCTTTCACCAATTCGTTTGGGAAAAGAGAAGCAAGCAGGTTGCCGCTTTGAGGGGCGCAGTCGTACTCAATGTACTTCAAGTCCCGAAAGGCGGCAAGATGCGACGCTTATCTTTTTCCAAACTTATTCCTCCGTTCCAAAAAGCAACTGTGCGGCATAATCGGTTATTTCACTCTTTCTTTCATTAAACAGGGCTTCAAATGTACAGTTTTCCTCAATTCCTCCGTACACAAGCACAAATCCGTCCTTTACACTGTCCCTGTCATATGCAAGCGAATATGTGCAGCCCGCATTTTCCGCAAGCTTTTTCAGTTCCTTCTCCAATGCCCTTGAGGGCTTCCTATCAGCCGGGAAATATATCACACATTCGCCGCTGCGCAGCCTTGAAGCTAAAAGCTTACCAATAATTTCATCATATTCCTCTCCCGAAAGCGAGGTCATTTCCCCGTAAGCGTTATTAACCGCACCGGTAAGTATTTCCTGCTTTACCTCAAGCAGTCTTGTTCTCTGCCTTGAGGCTCGTGCCGATGCGCACCGCTTTATGAGCCTTTGACGCTCTGCATCACATTTCTTGTGTTCTTCGGCTTCTATCCGCTCACATTCCTTTTCTGTTTCTGCAAGAAGCCTTTCAGCGTCATACTTTGCTTCGGCGGCTGTTTTCTCCGCAGCCTGCTTTGCTTCGAGCATTATACTGTCTGTTATTTTTTTCATTTTTTTATCCTCATACAGGAATGGCCGTAACTGCTAAGATCGAAATAAGCAATGCAAGAATCGCATATGTTTCAACCATTGCAGGGAAAAGCATAGCCTTACCGAACTGCTCCGGCTTCCTTGCCACAATACCGATTGCAGCGGCGGATGTTTTACCCTGATAAATTCCCGAAATCAAGCCGACAATACCGATAGGCAGACACGCCGCAAGGATAAGCAGACCTGTCGCTGTGGAAATATCCGCTGCATTGCCGCCTAAAAGACCTATACTCGAAAGTGTGAGAAAGCCTACAAGCAAGCCGTAGATACCCTGAGTACCCGGAAGAAGCTGCATGATAAGCACCTTAGCAAACTTTGACGGATCCTCCGTAACAACTCCGGCAGCCGACTGTCCCGCAATTCCTACGCCTATAGCGGAGCCTGCACCCGCTAAAAATACTGCTGCCGCAGCTCCCAATAACGCAAATACTAATCCCATTTTCTTAGTCCTCCTTAATTTTTACAAAATCTGTATTTTCTCTGAACGGATTGAATTTTCTTCCTCCGCCCTCATAAAACTTTCCGAAAAATTCGACATACTGAAGCCTGTTTGTATGAACGTATGCGCCAAGCAGATTAATTGCCAGATTGAATATATGTCCCACAACAAACACTATTACAAATACCGCAATTTCCAAGGCTCCGTTTCCTGCCATCGCACCCATCTGATTAATTACCTGCGCGATAACTCCGGTCGCAAGTCCGAGCGCGAGAAGTCTTGAATACGAGAGCAAATCACTAAGCCAGCTTGTAATATCATACAGACTGTAGGCTCCCTTTGCAAGCCGTTTGCCTATGTTTTTGGAGCTTCTGCCTGCGGTGAACAGTATAATCAACGCTCCCGCCGCCGCCATAACCTTTGCCGCCATTGACGCAAAGCTTCCAAGAACAAGCGCGTTTCCGGCGAGCGACGCATATATCGAGCTTTGCATAAGGATTAACAGCAAGCCGATGAGCAGCATAAACCATGAAAGCACATCACATACAAAGCCTTTGACGTCCTTATCCCTGAGGTACATATAACCCTTAAGCCCCAGTCCCGTAAACAGGTGTATAAGTCCGAACAGCATTGAATATATAAGCAGCCGCATTGGATCCTTAAGCGGAACAAACCACAGCGCCGGAATCTCTATATCCTTGTTAAAAAACGTTTTCGCAATGACCGTTACAGCATCTCCGAAATATCCGCCGAACATCACGCCCCAAAAAAGGGTGGAAAGACCGCAGTACATGAACATTCTGAGAGATTTCCTCATTCCGTCGCTTATATTTCCAAACTTTTTCAGTACGAAAAAGCAAGCCGCTGAAATTATAAGTCCATATGCCGCATCGGAAAGCATAAGTCCAAACAGGAACACATAAAACGCTCCCATAATTGCCGACGGGTCAAACTCATTTTTCTTCGGAAGCCCGTAGGATTCAAGAACCGGCTCAAAAGAGGAGGCAAATTCCGAATTTTCAAGCTCTGCCGGCGCGTCATCTCCGCAGTCGCTCACCTCTGCTGCCGCGTCAAAGCTTTCCTCCATTGTCCGCCGCAGTCCCTCGGCATATTTTTCGGGGACATAACCTGTTATAAAGAAGGTTTTCCCCGTATGCATAAGTGTTCCCAGTACTCCGTATTTTTCGGCGCGAACGCCGTAGTAATCGGATACGGCTTCAATATCACCGCGTCTTGACGCAAAGCTCTGTATCTTTTTCGTCAGCTCATTAATTTTATCATTCAGCCCGTTCTGCTCCGACATAAGCCTTTTACTATGCTCCGCCGGAGTTCCGCGCACCGTAACCGCAGGCTTCGCAAATCCGAGCTTTCTCATTTTCGCATTCAGCTCCTCACTGCATTCCTTGAGCGACACAAGAATAAGATATTTTGTGTTCTTATCCCGGGACACAATTTCATAATACGCCGTCCAATCCTTAACCGCCTCGTCAAGAATTTCCTCTGTCACAGATGCGGGAACCGTTCCGAACGATATATCTGTTCTCAATGTTCCTTCATAATCCATCGGTATATCACAAGGCAGCCACGGCTCCAATGCTTCAAGCTCCGATTTTATCGAAAGTATTCTGCCCTGCGCGTTTGTTATGCTTTCCTTTGACTGTCGTACTGACTCGCATATACTCATTATATTCTCTGCGCTGTTCACCACTCTGTCAATATCCGGCTTTTTTATCTCCCGTTTACCGTTAAGCGAATCAAACATGCCTTTTTTAACCGGCGCATATTCATCAAGAATTTCAAGCGCCTGCTCCGCTTCTCTTTTTCGTCGTTCAAATACAGCCTTCTGCGGCGCGGTTTCGATACGGTCCATAGAATCATCCTTGACAACCTCTATCTCCATGACGCCCATATGCTGCAGGGCTTCAAGTATGCGTTTTCTGTGTTTTCGCAGAGCGCATATATTCACCCGTTTCATTTTCATAACAGCCATGACCGCACCTCCTATGCGAACATAATCTCCCTAAGTTTTTCGCCGAGGGCATCGCTGTACTCTGCCGCCCTGCCGCGAAGCCGTTCGGCTTTCTTTTCCGTTTCATCTGCGGCTTCTCTGTCTGCGGCTTCTTCCTCCTGCATCTGCTTTGAAAGTACGTTCTTTGTCCTCTTTACGGCACGCTCCCGCGCTTCAAGCGTCATCTCTGCGGCTTTTGCCTCTGCCTCTGCCCTGAGCTTTGCAGCCTCATCTTTCGCAGCGGCAGTCACTGCTTCCGCTTCCGCCTCCGCGCGCCTTACTTCATCAATCATGCTGCTAAGCATATAATCCCTCCTCGTTTTTACCATTATATGGTAAATCAACAGTTTATTGTATTAATTATAACATAATCATACACCATTTTCAAGCAGTATTTTGTGAATTTTTTGTTAAAACTGACGATTAATATTGTTTTTTCAGTATCAACCGTATTTATTATAGACGATTATTTCAAAATTATGTCATAACCACGTTTTTTTATTTAAGTTAGGGAAGCACTGATTAAATATAGTACGCAGTGAATACAGTCAGATTTTTCGTCAGATTATATAAAAAGATCGAAGGCATACTCGCGTATGTCGAGAGATTTTTGTATGATATGACGGAAAATATGCAAGTTCAATGCGTGCTAAGCCGTTAGGCATTAATTAATCAGTGGTTCCTTAGAGCATATCCGTAATTAGAGAAGCGCATATTGTTCAATATTGTTTTTTGAATCCATCTTTTTAAGCCTCCTGCTGCACTCCTTCAATTTTTTCCTCCAAAAGCCCGATAAAATCCTCTAAATTGCTCCATTTCGGCATTTCACTATAAATGGCGTAATACATTTCATATTCTCTAAAGCACTCATTCACACAATGCACCATGTGCATTCCGGAAAGCAGCCTAAGAAAATCAATCATATACCTATCCATTTTTAAAAAGGCTTCCTCATTCAGTATCCTCATAAGCTCTCCTCGAGGTATATACGGCGAATCAAGAATCCTTACATAATCCGGGTTTTTGTCAAACAGATACCTGAGATTTCTGAAATCGTCCGATATTTTTCCGCTTATTCCTTCATTCCTTGCCGCTGTTCTTAGCAGTTCACTGTAAAATCTCTTTTCACGCATATGTATCACCTCAAATCCCAAAATATACATTGAATAATTTTTCTATTATTCTATCATATAAAAGGCAAAAATGGAATTTACAATAACTCATTTCTGTCTTTACAAAAACGCAGAAATGTAAAAACACATATACAACACGATAAGAACGCAAAAGGAGCCGCATCAAACCAAGTAAGCTTTGACGCGGCTCCCCATATACTTTTATCCCGTAATTAAAGTCCCGTTGCAAATTCATCTATTAAATAACTTCCGTCATTTTGTTTTTCCAGTATCATATAAAATGATGTAGAAGTCTGACTCGGATCAAATACCGAATTTTCATGAGGCGTCATATAAACCTCCGCTAATACGGCAATTTTATTCATTGCCCGCAGCCGCTCGTTTGACTCAAAGCTTATACGGTTAAGTCCCGCTTTTTTCATACCGAATACATATCCGTCACCGAAGAAGGTATCGATACAGTCCTGCGTACAGTAATTTTTCATTGTTTCAAAATCGCTTTTATTGAAGCAGCTGTAGAATACCCTGATATTTTGGCGCGCGCGGTTCTGACCGATAACCGTAAGCTCTGATTCATTTAAAATATCATATAACTTAACCATCGCGGATATAGTCTGTTCCGTTGTAAAGTATGACTTAGGGTCAAACCTATCATTTCCCACACCGCTCATTATATGAGTAGTATGTAAGCCGTACACAGCATCTTTTGCCCAGTCCGATATATCCCCGTCGTCCGCAAACGCGTATTGTTCCGGATAATATTCCATCAGACCCGTATATCTGTACATGCGATATAAAACAGACGCCGCTTCTTCACGAGTAACATAATCGTCCGGTCTGAATTCCGTTTCTGTTTTGCCGTTTACAATCCCCATGCAATAAAGGCTGTCAATCGCGCCGCCGTATTCTTTAACGTCGGTAAACGGATATTCCCATGCCGTCAGCGTTACTCCGCTGTTTACAAACACATTTGCCGCAAGTTCGCAAAGCTCTCCTCTTGTTATATTCTTTGTATAATCGGTTATACCCATTTCATCATATATAATGGAATATTCTTCCGCCTTCTTTATATCATCTTTTGCCCACGAGGACGCATTTCCGCTTAATATACCGCTCGCCGCTCCTCCCGCAAACACGGTTGTACCAAACATTACAACCGCTGCTGCCGCCGACAGTGCCGACATGAATTTGCTTGTTTTTTTCTTATTTTTAATCATTTCAAATCTCCTTTTCAGAACCCTTTTACTGCCCGCCATCTGTGTAGTAAGCGGAATTTGTTTTGTCTTTCCCTTCGGCAGCAGGGACAGAATTGTGTCAATATAGCTCATTTCCTCATCTCTGCTCATATTTATGGTAACTGCCGCATCGCATGAAATTTCGCACTCCATGTTTATCTGCTTTACCACATACCATATCACCGGGTTGAACCAATGCAGGCACTTCACAAGCGCGGCAAACCACTTATATAAAATATCGTGCCGCTTGAAATGCATCATTTCGTGGCGGAGTATATTATACAGCTGTTCCTCCGTAAGATCCCTTGCCGGCAGAACAAGCGTCGGTTTGAATATCCCCGTCATAAACGGCGAGAACATATTTTCCCATACCCGCACCGTTAACTTTCTCCCTGTAAAATTCTCAGCTTCGGGACAGTGAACAGCAACAGCGTTTCTGCGCATCTTCATTATCAGCCTTATATAACCCATAAGATTGATAAGCAGCAATATAACCGCTCCTGCCAGCCATAAATACGCCGCTGTATTCAGTCTGTTATAAAGCATTCCTTTTACAGCGCCTGTTCCCTTTTGCAGAATATTCGTTTCCGGCTTTGCCGGAACATCGGAAACGATATTCATATTCTGAACAGCTTCCTCCGCCTGCATATTCTGCGCTGTCTGCACTGTAACGCGAGGTGCGTCAGCCAACCTTTTCGGCAGACTGAAACGAACAGGGAGCATCATTGTAAGAAGTACCGCAAGCCATATGTAATAATGCCATGCGCTGCCGAAAAGTTTTTTTGTAACCGGTCTTGCAAGCATGATAACCGCCGCAAGGCACGTTCCCGTAAAAGATGTGATAAGCAACGCTTTCAGAATTTCGCTAAGCATGGTTTAATCCTCCTTATCGTCAAAAATCCCCCTTAATTCTTTAACGTCATTATCGGAAAATGTTTCTTCCTCAAAAAGAGAAGCAACCAGACTCCGTGCCGAACCGTCAAATAAATTTTTAATAAGATTTCTCACCTGTGATTTTTTGTACTCCTTTGCAGTTAAAAGCGGAGTATAATACCACGCTTTGCCGCGCCTTTCGGCTGATAACGCTCCCTTCTCAACCAATCTTGCAAGAAATGTTGCAATAGTAGTGCGTTTCCAGCCCTTTTCTTCCACGGCCTTTCCTATTGCCGCCGAGCCTATCGGTTCGCTTGCTTTCCAAACAGCTTTCATTATTTCAAGCTCCGCTTCACCAAGACTAATATTTTCTGTCGACATTGAAAATACCTCCGAATATATTCCTATCTACTTTTGTAGACATCTATAGTCTACCACATTAGACATACTTTGTCAAGACTTTTTCGAAATTTTTATAAAAAATAAAAAGCCGCTCCCGAACCAACGGAAACAGCTTAAAACCTATACGTAATTAAAGAAGTTCATCTTGCAAAGTCGGATTTTCCGTAAAATTATTCCAAAAATCCGACACATACCGGCGTATGCCGAGAATTTTTTTGGCAATGCGACAGCAAATCAGCAAGATATACTTGATTTAAGGATAGGAGCTTACGTAAAAATAACACTTGCTTCTTACAAGCCTTTATAACGTCCTTGAAGTACTTGAAGCGCTCAAATCATCGTCAAACAGCCTTCCGTCAGAAGCCATAAGACTTACAAGCCGGTCAGCCGCGCGTTCAACATTCTTATCGCCCCGTTTACACAGTCCCAACATATAACCGCTGACTGCGCAGGAATAAAAATCGAGTGCTGTTTCCAACTCATACCTTGTGAGCCGCAGATTGTCTCTGCTTTCATACAGGCTTATAAAATATTTGCGCGACGTTCTTATAATTATCCCTTCCATCGTACTTCGTTCCTTCGAGTTCAGCAGTGCCGCTATAATGTCATATTTATCAAACAGCTCCTTCAATAGATATTCCACAGCGCCGCGGAAGCTTTTTGCCTTAAGAGTTTCCTTTGAAACCGCGCAGATTTTTTCATTCATCAGCCATTCTATCAGGTCAAATATATCATGGAAATGATAATAAAAGCTTTGGCGGGTCAGTCCGCACCTTTCCACAATGTCCTTGATTGTTATTTTGTCAACATTCTTTTTCTTCAAAAGCTCAATATATGCGTTTGCTATTTTTCGCTTATTATCCATAACGCTGTACTCCCTATTTTATTTTCAAAGTCTTCAGATATGCCTTTGTTTCCTCGTCTATACGGCGGCTTTCGACTGCCTTCTGAATGGATTTGTTATGCACCCATTTGTCAAGCCGCTTTTCACGAAACAGCCCTATCGTGCTTTCATACTGCTTTATAAGCGCATAGCTGTAGAACCAGGCTGCCGCCATATTGACGTAATACTCCTCAGAACGTATACCCGCGATTGTATCTATGATTTCTGCACGGAAGCTTTCATCAAGATAAAACGACATCAAAATATCTATTCCAAAGCGGATTGTATAGGTTTTATCGCTCTTTATCCACTCCATACATTTTTCGTAAACCTCGTTCGGATACTTTTTGAACAGCTTGGGAGAGAACATATCGCAGGTCGCCCAGTTATCTATGTACGGAAGAAACCTTTCGATTTCTGTCATTAACTCCTCAAAACTGCCCTTCATACCTGCAATTAAAGCGGCATGGAGATTATTCTCCTCATAATAATAATGGGGCAGCTCGTCCAGAAATCCGCGCACATACGGCTCCTTTGCAATTTTTTTCGCATACCTGCGAAGATCAGGCATTCTCACCCCGATTATGCGCTCCTTGTCTATATTCGGTATAAGCCTGCTGTGAAAATCGCGGTACTTTATGTCCTGCATTTCAAATAAATCCGATATTATTTTTTCCATCTTTAATAGTCTGAGCTCCTTTCACCAATGCCGTTTGAGGGAAATGCTCGCTGCCTTTCTTTCAAACTCATTACCCAATGTAATTATAACATTTTACATCCTATATTTCAAGAGCAATGTATAATTTTAGCTCCCAAACGGGGATAATTAGTTTAAAATAAACAAGGAGCCTGATAATGGAATACGGACTGACACTTACCGGAGGCGGAGCACGCGGAGCTTATCATGCCGGAGTTTACCGTGCGCTTCGGGAAATGGACAAGCGCATAACCGCCGTAACCGGAACATCAATCGGCGCGGTAACTGCGGCATTAATCGCCGCGGGAGAAAACCGGAACATACGCCGTATATGGAACTTTCTCTCACTTGAAGCCATAACCGGCAAATCCCGCCTTTCTCTTAACTGCAGCACCGACTACGTAAAGGAAATTCTCGACTGCATAATTGACGAGGATAAAATACGCAAATCGAATATCATATTCGGATTTGAAATTATGTGTCCCCGAAAACGCATAAATGAAGAACTGTTCATTGATGAAATACCCTACGGCACCCTGACGGATTACCTCACCGCCGCGGTATGCCTGCCGGTATTTAAGGCAAAGGTTATCGGAGGCTCAAAATACATCGACGGCGGCATTATTGACAACGCGCCTTTTGATATGCTCATTCGCAAGGGCTGCCGAAATATAATAATTTCGGATGACCACGGAATAGGGCGCGAACGTCCGCTCAAGGACAAAAGAATAAACCTGATACGCATACGCCTTAAAAAGCCATGCGGCGGTATACTTAACTTTGATAAAGACATCGTGCGCCGCACAATTTTGCAGGGATATTTTGACTGTCTGCACGAGCTGGGCGCTGTATCCGGCGAAATCTATGCCTTTGAAAATGAGGATTACCTGAAAGCCGTGCAGAAATACGGCCGCCGGAATATAAGCCGTCTTGAAAAACAGGCTTTAAAATGCGGCATAAGCCCGCTGTACCGATACAGCACGGACGCATTGGCCGAACAGGTACGCAAGGTCTTAAGGAAACATTAATTACGGATAGTTTCTAAAATTGTATATCCCGTTTTTTGACGAACAAATAAAGTATTAAGGAACCACTGATTAATTAACGCCTAACGGCTTAGCACGCATTGAACTTG
>JAUNPN010000067.1 GCA_030536655.1 bacterium
AAAATTTGAAAACAGATATAAAAAAGCGAAAGAAAAAGAATTGATGAACAGACCTATTATAGGCATAACGCCGTTGATAGATTATGAAAAAGACAGCTATTGGCTTGTGCCGGGTTATATGCAGGGCGTCATTGAAGCGGGCGGAACGCCTGTTATGCTGCCGCTTACCGATGATATAAACATAATAAAGCAAATGGCTGATAAATGCAGCGGTTTCCTCTTTACGGGCGGACAGGACGTTTCCCCGTTGTTATACGGTGAAACACCAATATCTCAATGCGGTGAATGTTCTCCACATCGCGATAAAATGGAAAAAGCTCTTTTGTTACGAGTGATTGAGCTTGACAAGCCGATACTTGGAATATGTCGAGGCATACAGTTTCTTAACGCAGTTTTAGGCGGTACTTTGTATCAGGATTTACCCTCGCAGATAAATTCTCCGCTTGAGCATCATCAAAAACCACCGTATGATAAACACATACACGAAGTTACAATTATTGAAAATACGCCGTTGCACCATCTTCTCGGAAAATATGTTTTGCCGGTCAACAGTTATCATCATCAGTCTATAAAGGGTTTATCAGAAAAACTCTTGCCTATGGCAAAGGCGGATGACGGTATTATAGAAGCCGTATATATGCCGGATAAAAAATTCGTATGGGGTGTTCAATGGCATCCGGAGTTTTCTCATATATCCGATACAGATAGCAAAAAGATATTTTCCGAATTTGTAAGACAAGCGAAAGATATTTGTTCATAAAATTTAATATGACCGGGAGTAGTTGAAAAGCTGCTCCTTTTTTATTTGCGGAGGTGGTACCCTCTTAATATGAACAAAAAAGCACAAAAACTTTGAAAGGAGAGATGTTCTATGGCTAATTATCAGACATTTATACAGCGCGCCGATGAAACGGCTCTGTCGCTCACGCGAAGCTCGCAGAATTGGACAGCGTTTTTGACGACTGCCGCGCGGCTGTATAAGTATCCCTATCACGAACAGCTTATGATCTATTCACAGCGTCCCGACGCTGTTGCCTGTGCCGAATACGATGTTTGGAACAAGCGGATGGGACGGTATATCAAGCGCGGTTCAAAGGGCATTATGGTGGCGAACTCAAAAGGCGTGAGATATGTGTTTGACGTTTCGGACACGGGTGCGCGGGAAAAGAGCAGACCGTTTAAGCTGTGGGAGTATTCGTCCGAATACGACGGCGCTCTGCAAGAGATGTTTTCTAAAAAGTACGGCTCGGACGGTAATCTGCTTTTTAATATGGTAAACGACGCGGTGAAAAAATCCGCGCAGGAATATTGGCGAGACAATCGCAGAAATATTATTGACATCATTGAAAATTCTTTCTTGGAGGGGTATGATGGATATAACATCAAGGTTAAATTCATCGATGCGGTGAGCGTAAGCGCGACCTACTCGGTATTGTCAAGGTGCGGAGTTGATCCCAACGAATACTTTGAACGTGAGGATTTTCTGAGTATTTTTGACTTTAATACGGTGGATACCATATCGGAGCTTGGCTCGGCGGTAAGCGAAATTAACCAAGAGGTTTTACGGAGTATAGAACTTACAATCAAAAACTACGAGCGAGCAAAACTCGCGGAAAGGACGGAAAATTATGAAAGAACTGACCTACACGAAGAACGGAGATTATCTAATCCCGAACCTGACCTATCCCGAAACGGAGGCGACCTACGGCAAGTACGGAATGATGAGGGAAGATTATCTCAAGAACCACCGCAAAGGGCTGTGGAACAGGCTGATACTCCACGGGGAGCTGACGGCGCACTTGAACGAAATCGACAGGACAGCGCGAGAGAGGATAGAGCTGATGATGCCGGAGCTGATGAAATCGGCGGGCGTGACGGAGGAACTGAAAGCGACCGACCAAATGAAATGGGTGGGCTTGATGGAGAACTGCAAGGCGCAGGCGGAGGAAATCGTGCTTACGGAACTGGTGTTCAGTTAAGCCTGTTCCCAACCGAGGATGAGCAAATCAAAATAATCGACGAAGCGGAGAGCGACGCGCCCCTAAGCGGATCGCTTTTCGCTTTTTCTATATCCGAAACAGACCTTGAAAATCTGCTCCGCACAGGCTCAAACACGGATAATGACCGTATGAGGATTATTGCCGAGTACAGCAAGGATAAGGGAACAGAGAATAACATTGCTTTTTTGAAGCAAATTTATCACGGCGGGTACGGTATCAAGGGAGAGATTGACGATTTTTCCGCTTGGTATGCCGAGGATGGTATTCGCATAAGTCGAGGAACTGCGGCGCGGTATTCGCAAAACGCACAGGTATATTCGTGGGACGAGATTAACGAAAAGATTATACAAATGCTTGAAAACGGTACGTTTGCAACAAATGTGGAGCTTACCGAAGCGTTAGGTTTTGAACGCAAAGAAATTGCCGGAAAGCTGTGGTATTTGTACCGCGATTTAAGCGACGAAGCAAGAGAATACGGTTATCTTTCCCCTCTGAATGATATACGAAGCAACAACTGCCCCGAAGAAACGGCGGAGCTTGCCGATAAATTGCAGTCAGCCGAGTTCCGGAAAAATATCGTGTCAGAACTGAAATCTCTCATAAATGATTACGAAGCCGATAAAAGCCTTATCCGCTTTAAGTATCACAAACCGAAGGAACTGCTTGAAAACATAATGGAGCATTCTCTTTCAAGAATTGTATATCCGATGCACCACGATGAGTTTCCCAACGTTGTATCATTCATCACGGACGATGAGATAAATGAAACCTTGCGCGGAGGAGGTAACGTTGAGGGCGGACGCGGACGAATTTATGATTTCTTTTCGGAAAACCACACACAGCAGGAAAAGATAAAATTTCTCAAAGAGGAATATGGTATCGGCGGTCATTCTCACGCGCTGTCGGGTTCGGACGGCAGCTTTGAAGATTACAGCGGCAAGGGCATCCGTTTCAGAAAAGACGGCTGCACAGAGATACAAATGAGCTGGAACAATGTCGCAAAGAGGATTACGGAGCTTATTCGCGCCGACAGATATTTTACTCCCGAAGCAAAACGGCAGTATGAAGCCACAAAACGCAGAAAACAGTTTGGCGGGCTGTACGGTGAATACAACGCCGTTAAAGAAGCCCATCCGGACGATATGGTACTGTTTCAAGTGGGAGATTTCTTTGAAATGTTCGGTGAGGACGCAAAAGCCGCAGCCGAGATTTTGGATATACATCTCGGACAAAGAGAGATTAAGGACGTCGGCAAGATGGATTTTTGCGGTATCCCCACATTTACCCTTGAAGCCAATATTGAGAAGCTACGCGACAGATATGATGTAACCGTTTCTGCGATAGATGCTAAAACGGAACAGCGCGGAGTTTATTCGCTCCCGTCCGTTGACCGTGAAGCGGAACGCGATATTGACGAAAGAGAAGCCGAGTACGGCGCGGACGGTACACGGGTTTTCAGAGATATTGAAGCTGAACGGGAGCAATCGGATGTCGGTGGATTGCTTACACAACACAAGCCCACGGTAATAGCCGCTGTTACGGAAGATGTACATTATAGAAACGCCTGCGGACATTCAGACCGTGAAAACGCCGTTATGGAGGGCAACGCTGCCGTGCGCCGTGCTGTCCTCAATTCGGGCGATACAGAGCTTATACGTCTTTTTTCTGACGTGCCGGAATTCCGTAACCGTCTTTATCAGGAGGTTATAGACGAAACCTATCCGCAGCTTCACGAGCTGATTCGTCCTCTTTCACAGGACGATATTGAAAATGCCATAAGGGCGTGGAACGGAAACGCCGAGAGCAAGCGGCGTGTAAATGAATATATGTTAAATCACGGTAGAGAGCGCGGCGCGTCGGCGTGGCTTGAAAACGAATACGGCGGCAATGATATGCTTATCGCCCGCGTGGGAACTCCGGAAGAAAGCAAGCTGCCGTGGACAACGGTACAGCGGACGCTTATACGAATGACAGACGATGACACTTTTCTCACCGCCGCCGACCGTGCAACCCAAGATGAACCCTTGAAATTTGAGGAAATGACCGATGAGGACAAGGAAAATTTTGTTCAGTCGATTGATATAACATTGGACTACGGCGAGGATATTTCCGAAGAAGAAGCGGAGCTTTACAACAGGATTTTAGAAGAACGGGCGCAGGAAAGCGAAGCCCGTGAAGCTCTGCCGGAGCAGGATGTTGTTCCCGAAACTCCCGCAGAAACGCCGGAAGAAACTCCTGTTGCGGAAGCTCCCGAAGCAGTAATTGAGCAAGAGCCTGTTCCCGAAGAACCCGAAACGGCAGATTATTCTCAATACATCGGCAGAGAAATTGAGGTTGACGACCGCAGATTTGTCGTAGAGCGTATCAACGATTTGTTTCAAACAGTTGAAATGAGGGACATAACCTTCCAAAACAGCACGGGATTTCCGATATTCAGAAGTGAAAGCCTTGAATGGCTGCGGCACGTTATGGAGTTTCAGGAGCAAAATAACGAGCCGATTACTACAGAAACCGTTGCGGTGTATCCCGCCGAAGAAAATAATATGCCCTACGATATTGTAATCGAGCGCATACCCTCGGACGCTCCTGTGCCCGAAGTCGGAAACTTCCGCATAACAGATGACCATCTTGGTGAGGGTGGTGCAAAAGCAAAATTCCGTGCCAATATGGATGCTATCAATCTGTTAAAGGAGCTTGAATTGGAAGGACGACAAGCAACCGAAGAAGAACAGGAAATACTTTCAAAGTATGTGGGCTGGGGCAGCTTGCCCGATGCTTTTGATGAAACAAAAGATAATTGGGCGGACGAATTTCAAGAGCTGTATACCGTGCTTTCTCCCGATGAATACAAAGCGGCAAAGGCTTCGGTATTAAACGCCCACTACACCTCACCCACCGTAATCAGAGCTATTTATGAAGCGGTGGGAAATATGGGCTTTACCAAGGGAAATATCCTCGAACCCTCAATGGGCGTGGGCAATTTTTTCGGTTTGCTGCCCGAAAGTATGTCGGGCAGTAATCTCTACGGTGTGGAGCTTGATAAAATCACAGGCAAAATAGCAAAACAGCTTTATCCGAAAGCGGATATTACCGTCGCGGGCTTTGAAACGACAGACAGACGTGACTTCTACGATTTAGCGGTCGGAAACGTGCCTTTCGGGCAATATCAGGTAAGCGACAAGGCATATAACAAGCTGGGTTTTCCCATACACGACTACTTTATCGCAAAGGCGATAGACCAGGTACGTCCCGGAGGCATAATAGCTTTTGTAACAAGCCGTTACACTATGGATAAACAATCACCCGAAGCAAGGCGGTATTTCGCGAAACGCGTGGAGCTTTTAGGTGCGATACGGCTTCCGAATACGGCGTTTAAGGCGAACGCGGGAACGGAGGTTGTATCGGATATTATCTTTTTGCAGAAACGGGAAAGCCCGATTGAGATTGAACCCGACTGGATACATCTCGGTCAAAACAAAGACGGCTTTGCAATCAACAGCTATTTCATCGACCACCCCGATATGATACTCGGACGGCAGACCTCGGAAAGCACACAGTACGGCAGGCAGGATTTTACCGTCGCTCCCTATGAGGGAGTAACTCTTGAGGAACAGTTAAAAGAAGCAGTTTCAAAAATTGGAGGAACGTACAAGGAAGCCGAGCTTGATGATATTGCCGATGAAGAAATGTCAGACACGCTACCCGCCGATCCGAACGTAAAGAACTACTCATATACCCTTGTGGGCGATGAGGTGTATTACAGGCGCAACTCCGTAATGGTGAAGTCCGATGCGAACGCTACGGCGCAGGATAGAATTAAGGGTATGATTGCGCTTCGGGACTGCGTAAATGATTTGGTCGAGCGACAGATGGACGCGGATATGCCCGACAGCGCGATAAAGGAAGCGCAGAATAGGCTGAATGAATTGTACGATAATTATGTCGCAAAATACGGCATCATAAACAGCCGCGCAAATTCACTTGCGTTTTCCGACGACAGCTCCTACTACCTCCTCTGCTCTCTTGAAAATGTGGACGAGGACAAGCAACACGCGACAAAAGCGGATATGTTTACAAAAAGGACTATCAAACCGCATAAGGTCGTAACTTCCGTAGACACCGCGTCAGAAGCTCTTGCCCTGTCAATCGGTGAAAAAGCCCGCGTAGATATGGAATATATGTCGCAGCTTACAGACAAGACAGAACAGGAAATTTTTACGGAGCTTAAAGGCGTTATCTTCTTAAATCCGCTCTACGGCTACGGCGGTAACAGCGAGGAAAAATATCTTCCGGCAGACGAATACTTGTCAGGCAATGTTCGTGAGAAGCTGGAGATTGCAAAGCACAGCGCTGAAATGTACCCCGATGATTACAACGTAAACGTCGAAGCCCTCAAAGCTGCACAACCGAAAGATTTGGATGCGTCAGAAATTGAGGTAAGGCTCGGCACGACCTGGATTGACAAGGACTACATCAAGGAATTTATGTGGGAAACCTTTGATATGCCGCATTATTTGCGAAGAAATATCGAGCTGAATTATTCCCCCTACACTGCCGAATGGAACATCACCAACAAAAATTCCGCAAGCTACAACGACGTAAATGTATATATGACCTACGGAACGGAAAGAGCCAACGCTTTTAAGATTTTAGAAGAAACGCTGAACCTCCGCGACATTCGTATCTACGACACCAAAACAGACGCGGACGGCACGGAGCGCAGAGTATTAAACAGCAAGGAAACAACGCTTGCACAGCAAAAACAGCAGGCGATTAAAGACGCTTTTCGGGATTGGATTTGGAAGGACGCGGACAGACGGCAGGAGCTTGTGCAGAGGTACAATGTTCTGTTCAACTCCACTCGTCCCCGCGAGTATGACGGTAGTCATATAACCTTTTCGGGAATGAACCCCGAAATCACGCTCCGCGAGCATCAGCTAAACGCCGTTGCGCATATTCTATACGGCGGCAATACGCTTCTTGCACACGAAGTGGGCGCGGGCAAGACCTTTGAAATGGTGGCAGCCGCAATGGAAAGCAAACGATTGGGTTTATGTCAGAAATCACTTTTCGTCGTGCCGAACCACCTTACTGAACAATGGGCAAGCGAATTTTTAAGACTGTACCCGTCAGCCAATATTTTAGCGGCTACGAAAAAGGATTTTGAACCGAAAAACCGTAAGAAATTCTGCGCGAGAATTGCCACGGGCGACTATGATGCGGTTATTATCGGACACAGCCAATTCGAGAAAATCCCCGTATCAAAGGAACGTCAGGAGCGTTTAATTGAGGAACAGATAGAGGAACTTGAACAGGGGCTTGAGGAGCTTAAAGCAAGCCGCGCAGAGCGTTTCACTATAAAAAGCGTAGAGCGCACAAAGCGCGGTTTGGAAGCAAGGCTAAAGAAATTGCAGGACAACGACCGTAAGGACGACGTAATCTCTTTTGAACAATTAGGTATTGACAGACTGTTTGTGGACGAGGCGCATTCGTTCAAAAATTTGTTCCTTTACACAAAAATGCGTAATGTGGCGGGATTATCTACCACCGATGCGCAGAAGTCCTCGGATATGTACCTTAAATGCCGATACATTGATGAAATGACGGACGGCAAGGGTGTTGTTTTCGCAACCGGAACGCCCGTAAGTAATTCGATGACGGAGCTTTACACGATGATGAGATATTTGCAGCACGATACGCTTCAAAGAAAAGGGCTGTCGCACTTTGACTGCTGGGCTTCAACTTTCGGAGAAACAACAACGGCAATAGAGCTTGCGCCGGAGGGAACGGGCTATCGGGCAAGGACAAGGTTTGCGAAATTCTTTAATCTGCCGGAGCTTATGAATTTGTTTAAGGAAGCCGCCGATATAAAGACAAGCGATCAGCTCGACATTCCCCGCCCGAACGCCGTATATCACAATGTTGTGGCACAGCCTACGGAGATACAAAAGAGTATGGTTCAGGAGTTGTCGGAACGCGCCGCCGCAGTTCATTCGGGCAGAGTGGACGCATCGGTTGACAATATGCTCAAAATCACATCGGACGGAAGAAAGCTCGGTCTTGACCAAAGAATTATCAATCCCGACCTCCCCGATGAGCCGCAAAGCAAGGTCAATATGTGCGTGGATAATATCTACAAAAAATGGGAGGACGGTAAGAGTGATAAGCTGACGCAGCTTGTCTTTTGTGATTTGTCCACGCCGAAAAATGTTCAGACATCAAGACGTGCCGCAAAAGCGGCGGGCGGCAACATAGACAGCCCCGAAATACACGCGCTTGAGCAGTTTAACGAGCCGGAGAAAACCAAAGAATTTACGGTGTATGACGATATTCGTGATAAGCTCGTAAGCCGAGGTATTCCCCGTGAGGAAATCGCTTTTATTCACGAAGCCAATACCGAAGTCAGAAAAAAGGATCTTTACGCAAAGGTCAGAAGCGGACAGGTTCGCGTTCTTATGGGTTCGACCTTTAAGATGGGCGCCGGAATGAATGTTCAGGACAGACTTGTGGCGCTTCACGATTTGGACTGCCCCTGGCGTCCCGGAGATTTGGAACAGCGGTCGGGAAGAATTATCCGTCAGGGCAATAAAAACGAGGAGGTTCACATTTACCGCTACGTTACGGAAGCAACCTTCGACGCATATCTCTGGCAGACGATTGAGAACAAACAGAAATTTATATCGCAGATAATGACCTCAAAATCGCCTGTGCGCTCTTGTGAAGATATTGATGAAACGGCTCTTTCCTACGCCGAGATAAAGGCTCTTTGTGCGGGCGACGACCGCATTAAGGAGAAAATGGATTTGGATATTGACGTTGCGCGGCTGAAGCTGATGAAAGCCAATCACCAAAGTCAGCAGTACCGCCTGGAGGATAATCTGTTAAAGCACTTCCCCGAACAGATAGAACAAAACAAGAGCTATATCGAGGGCTTTAATCAAGACTTGAAAACGCTTGCGGAACACCCTCATCCGGCAGACGGATTTGCAGGAATGACAGTTCGCGGTGATGTGCTGACCGACAAGGAAAACGCGGGCGCGGCTCTTGTGGACGCTTTCAAGGAAGTCAAAGGACTTGATCCCGTGCATATCGGAAGTTATAGGGGTTTTGATATGTCGCTGACCTTGGAGGACTTCGGCAAGGAATACGTCTTAACCCTTAAAGGCAAGATGACGCACAGGGTAACGCTCGGCAAAGATCCGCGAGGTAATCTTATGAGGATTGAAAACGCTTTTAACAATATCGAAAAACGGCTCGAAACGGTAAAGGAACGGCTTGACGCGCTGTATATTCAGGTCGAGAACGCAAAAGCCGAGCTTGGCAAGCCGTTCCCGCAGGAGGAAGAACTGAGAACAAAATCGGCAAGACTTGCAGAGCTTAACGCCGAACTCAATATCGACGACAGAACGCCGATGGAACAGGCTGCTGATAATATAGAAGCGGAAAAACAGCCGACAACCTATGTTGCAAAGTCCGAGAAGCCCCCGCTTCTTACAAAGTCGGAAAAGCCGTCGCTTTTAGCAAAGCTCAAAAGACCGTTGCCGAGCAACAAACCTATTGAAGCAAAAAACAACGAATTGGAGGGACGATAAATGAAGAACATTCCTATCTATGATAAGACAGCTTCGTATGCGGTTGAGCATAAGGAACTCGAAGCCTACAGAACTTCAAAAAGAGCTAATATGGCTTGTAAAACGGCGATTACAGACACGATACGAAGGAATTACAATAACAATTCTCTCGATACGAAAACAGCCTTAAAACAGCTTACAGACACATTCTCGCTTGAGAGAATTGCCGTTGTTACAGCGGTGTCAATGCGTGATAAGGATTGGGACGGACGGATTTCAAGAGAAAACAAGGAGTGGGCGAAAAGTGTTCCGTTCCCAAAGGACTTTGACGATTGGGGGATGGACAGAAACATTGTGTTCGCAGTTTCAGAAACGCACCCCGGAATTTTGAATTTATTTGCTGACGCTTTGAGAAAAGAGCTTGAAATCACCAAAACAACGCCGCTTAAAAAGCCGTCGCTTGTGGAAAAACTGAACCGCCCTCTGCCCCGGAAAACGGATAAACCCGCAAAGCCAAGAGATAAGGAGCTTTAAGACAATGGAAAAAACACAAATTTTGCACTTCCGCGCTTCGGAAAAAGAGTATGAGATTATCTTACAGAAAATGAAGCTGTGCAATATTCAGAGCCTCAGCGCGTATCTGCTTAAAATGGCCGTTGACGGAAATGTAATAAACCTTGATATGCCGGAGCTGAAAGAAATATCAAGACTGCTTCGGTATGCCGGGAACAACATCAATCAGATAGCAAAGCGCTTAAACGAGAGCGGCAGCATTTATGCGTCGGACATAGCCGACATCAAGGAAAAGCAGTCACAGATTACGGATATGGTCAGACAGATTTATCTGAAATTATCAAAACTATAAAATAATTATTTGGGCGACAAGGATTTGACATCCTTGCCGCTATACATAAAGTAGTGTAAAATCAGGGTATGTTGATGCTATCAATCAACGTTCGTCTTATGAGCATATTTCCCGCCTTTCTGCGTTAATTCCCCTTGAAATACGCGCGTATTCCTGCGGGAAATTGCCTTGAAAAACGAAAAATCTGCCCACAATCCGAACATTTCTGACAGTATCAACATACCCAAAGAACAAAGGAAAGGCGGTATGATTTATGAAAAACTTATTAAAAATCTTATTCGCTCCGATTATGGCTCTTATGTGGCTTGCGATAAAAGCAGGCGTTGCAATAACCTATATTTCAGGCTTGGCTCTCAGTATCATAAGCGGAATTATCGCGGTCATAAGCATAGTGTATATGTTCACGGGAGCAGTTACAAACGGACTGATAGGACTTGCGATTGCATACCTTTTAAGCCCCTACGGAATACCGATGTTCGCAATAATGATATTGGGCGTAATTCAGAGAATTAGAGAGAATTTGAAGTGCTTAATTTCTGGGTAAACTAACTTTCCGACAAATTGTCGGAAAGTGAAAAAACCTTGAAAAACGGCATAAAATCGAGCAAATTAACTTTTGTCCAAGTTGGACAAAGGTTAAAAATATATAAATATGGAGGTTTTCGCTATGAAAAAACTATCAAAAATTATCACAACATTACTTATGACACTCGCGGTTTCACACACAGCGCTTGCCGCAGAAGTACCGATTGAGTCCGCGCCCTGCAATGCCACGATTGAAAGTATCACAGTAACGGAGCAACTCATATCGGACGAGCTGACGGCGGTTCAAAACGGCGAGGGCTATCAGCCAGCTTGGGCAAGGGCAAACAGAAAAATATTCGATGCGGTAATCGAAAAACAGACCAACGGCTACGGCTATGCCGACCTTGCGAATATCGCCCGTAACGCCCTTATTCAATATCGGGATATGTACTTGCGTCCCGATTACTACAAAATGCAGGACGAAGCGATTTACGACCTCATATCGGATTTGATTATTGAGGTTCAGAACGGAAAGGATTACAGCGAAGCCGTAGACGAAGCCTATACGCGGATTTACAAAAGCGTCAATCCGAGCTACGAACCAAACAGCGAAATCGGGATAGACAGAATTTACTTGGATATTCCTGCAACAGACACAGTGAAGTTTTCAAGGGCGAGAAAACTTCTGCTTGAAGCAATACCGAAAACAGAATAATGTACTTAAAATTTGGGCGGCAGAAATGTCGCCCGTTTTCTTTTTTGAATGAGAGGGAGATTATATATGGCGGCAACAAGAATAATAAAAATGCACATAAATAAAGGAAAAACCGTAGCTCAATGTCTTGCAGACCGAACAGACTATGCTAAAAATCCTGACAAGACAGACAACGGACAGCTTGTATCATCCTATGAATGTAATCCCGATACAGTTGACGCTGAATTTGCTTTGTCGAAACGTGAGTATTTTCAAATTACGGGCAGAACGCAGGAGAACGATATTATTGCTTATCAGGTACGCCAATCTTTTGTAAACCGTTTAGCAAATTCATAGCCGATTTCGTTTGCTTCCTCCGGCGTGATTTCGCCCGGCTTAAAGGGAAATCACGCTTTTATCGTCTGCACTCATATTGATAAAGCTCATATTCATAATCACATCATATGGAACTCTACAACGCTTGACTGCACCCGCAAGTTTCGTGATTTTTGGGGAAAGGACAAGGCTGTAAGAATGTTAAGCGATATAATATGCTATAAACATAAGCTTTCGGTTATCATAAATCCCAAGCCGCACGGCAGGAGCTATAACAGCTGGCTCGGCGAAAATGAGCGTAAAAGCAATCGGGACTTTTTGAAAGAAGCGATTGATAAGGCATTTGAGCAAAAACCTAAAAGCTATGATGAGTTTATTGCTTATCTGCGTGAGGATGGATACAGAGTTGTACCGGGCAAGCACTTAACTTTCTCACATCCGCGTCAAAAGAAAAATATCCGTGTGCGTTCTTTGGGCGAGGGCTATTCCGAGAGGGATATTCAAGCCGCCATTTTCGGCAACAAGACATCTTCATCAAAATCAAAGAAAAAACGGTATGAGAAAACCAATCTCCTGTCCGATATTGAAAAAATGATAAATTCGGGAAAGGGCGCAGCTTATGAGAACTGGGCAAAGAAATTCAGCGCGAAGCAGATTGCCAAGAGCATCATATTTTTGAAAGAACACAACTTCGCCAACTATGATGAGTTTGCACAAGCCGTAAAAGAGAAGCAACAAAGATATAACGAGCTGTCTGCTTCAATAAAATCGGCTGAAAAGCGGCTCTCCGAAATCGCGGTTTTGAAAAAGCACATCATTAACTATTCCAAGACAAAGGATATTTATGTCGGTTACAGAAAAAGCGGTTATTCAAAAAAGTACCTCGCAGAACATGAAGCGGATATACTAATCCACAAGGCGGCGAAAAAAGCCTTTGATGAATTTAAGCTCGACAAGCTGCCGACGATAAAGCGGCTGAACAGCGAGTATGCGGAGCTACTCGCAGAGAAAAAAGAAAATTATGCCGAGTATGTTAAGCTCCAAAAAGAGGTCAGAGAAATGATCCTGCACAAGCAGAATTACGAATATATCCTCGGCATAGAGCCGGAGAAAAATGAGAGAAACGAACACTCCCGCAGCCGGGAAAAATAGCGCCGTAAGGGGCGTAGCTCAAAGATAAAATCTTTGTTCTTGGGGTTTGGGGAATTGTCCCCAACAAGCAAAATATGAAATCCCGTGCATAGCGGGATTTTTTATTTTTGAGTATTTGTAGCACAAATACAGTGCTTGCCAAAAAGTGAAAACGGATATACTTAAACTGCGTACAGCTTGCTTTTGCAAGAAGAATATTCGTCGTGGTTGTATGAGGTTAATCACGGTGTGACTACCACATGGGAACATTGAAACGGAATAAGCATTTTGGAGTACGGATATGAATATCTTTAAAATAGTTTTTCAACGCTATAAACTTCTAATCTTTCGCCAAATGTTATTTAGCATTTCATTCACTTCATTTATCTTTTCGCCGGATATGTAGATTAAAAAATTTTATAAACAAGGCTTGAGATAAAGCCTTGTTTATGCTTTGTAATGATATTGTTTTCTGTACGCTAACAAGGTCATACCCGTATGCTTTTTAAATAATCTGTTCAGATATATCTGATTACAGTTTAAAGAAACGGCGATACTTTCAATACTGCGGTCTGTGTTCTGTAAAAGGTCCTTTATCTTTTCAATCCTTAAATTTATAATAAATTGTTTAACCGTTGTTCCCGTATGCTTTTTGAAAAGCCTACATATATATTCCTCTGATAGGTGGAACGCATTTGAAATATCTTTAAGAGTTACACCGTAATTCAAATTATAGTTAATATATCGTATAATTTGATCGACATTTTTATTTCGATCAAAAACAGGATTATTCATTGAGTGCAAATACCGCCTGAAAATCTTAGCAAGAACTATCATTAAATAATTATTCACAAGGCACTTGTTCCCCGGCGGACAAGTTGTAAACTCGTCTATCATACGAATGAACAGACTGCGTATTTCTTTATTTGTATTATCCTTTACATGGATATAATTTAAAAATGAATTATCAAAAAAGGATTTTAATTCCGGAAAATCCTCTCTGAGGTCGCTATATATTGATTTTATCTTCTGTGGAGCAATAAAACAGTAGTACAGTTCTAAATACTGCACTCGTGCCGAACGGCTGAATGAATGAACAATATCCGGATTTACTATAAAAATATCGCCTTCAGAAATTTCAATATTTTTGTTCTCTATATTATGGACTCCCTCGCCATGGGCTACATAGATAAGCATGGTAAAATCGTGATACACAGGCGTGCGAGCCTCTGAAGGACCTGTGTGCATAAGAAAAACTTCTTCACGTTCGTTAAGTGCATCGCATACCCATTTCTTTGCTTCCATGATAAATTTATATCCTTTCATTTAATTTATTATAGTATAGCACAAACACAAGGCAAATTCAATAATATTGTCAAGAAAAATGCTATATCGGTCAAGTTTGGTGATTGTATTGTGAATGACGCCGCTATATAATAAAATTATAAATTTTAATCAGTGAGGTTTTACAATGAATATCATATCAAAAAATCTTGAATTGCGCTGTATAAGCCACGATAAAAAAGCAAACGGTGAAACGGATTTCAAGGGAGAAACATCAACTCTGACAACGGAAGAACGTGTAGAATTTCTGAATGAATACGCTTGTAAATTACCTAAAATGTTTGACGATTTTTCACTTGACAAGCCTGTGGTTACACTTGAAGAAGCGAAAAAACGTTTAGAGAAAATCAAGCCGCAGCCTGTTCCGCAAATACGCAAACGTATTGTACTTGATGACTGGAAATGGATTGGATTTGACAAAAATAAGAAGAAATCATATGCTGCCAATAATATGAAAATACCTTTGCAGGACTTTCGTTGCTTTATAGAGTGGGAGCTTACGGAAAACGCTGATTACTCGCATTGTGTGTTCGCCTTGGGCGACGCTGCAAAAATTAAAATTGACGGTGACGGGCAGTTGTATTATATTTCGGACAATGTTAAAAATTGTATTCCAAAGAAAATACATATTCGCAAAATAAAATTTGAGCTTGATTTTATATACCGTAAATGGAATTTGTACTTAAACGATGAGATTGCGGCGGATTTTGTAGATTTTTCAAATTCCAATACGGATTCTGTTTCGGAATTTACATCACCGTATGCTAAAAGTATGATAAAAAGAATATGGGGCGTAGGATACCACAGGCTGACAGAAAGTGATTTTGAGCCGTATTCAATAAACGCCTTTATTGACGAGGATTTTAAAAGAGCGATAAATATAAACGGCTGGAATACCGCCGATTACAAAGACGCTTCTTGGCAAACGGGAACTCTGCCAATAGTCCATGGCGGCGAAAGATACGCGGGTCAAGATATTTATATGCGGAAAACGGTCTGCATAGATGAAGTACCGCCGTATGCTCAGTTGTATATAGAAAGTATTACACCGGGCGGCGAGGTATACATAAACGGACGCTTAGCGGCGTTTATAAAAGAGCCAAGCTGTAAGAAAATTGATGTGACCGAATATTTAACGCAGGGCGAAAATCTGATTGCCGTAAAAGTCTATGCTGACAAAATAAAAGAGCATGACAAGATGACGCATACGAATACCGATTTATATACCGGCTGGTTTGCGGCGCGTATGCACCTTGACTTACTTCCGCCTATCTATATTGATGATGTATTTGCATGGACAGAAAGCATAGAAAATAACAAAGCAATCGAGAAAATAAGAGTATCGGTAAACACACAGATGGGGCTTGCTTTGGCAAAGGCTGTACCGCATAAGGTATCGGTGAGCATTTCGCCGTGGTTTCCTGAGGAAAGTGAGGTTTGCGCCGCGTCGGAATGGACAACCGCGGCGACGCCGAATATTGCAGAAATAATCGAAAATACGGTTGAAATAGAAAATCCAATGTTATGGACTGCCGATAAACCGCAATTATATAAAATCGTTATAGAATTAAAGGACTCATCAGGAAATATTGTTGACGATTATGTTATAACGACAGGAATAAGAACGGTAAGTCAGGAGAGCGGAATTTTTAGGATAAACGGAAAACCTGAGCTTTTGCGCGCTCCGCTCCTATTCGGTTCGCGTCCGCCGCTTGATAAAATTGCCGCATGGGATAAATGTCCGCCTGCTGAATTTTATGTACAGGAAATGCTTATGGTAAAGGGTATGAATGGAAACGGTCTGAGAATGAGCGTACATGATGAGCGTATCGGCGGAATAAACGATCCTCGTATATGCGAAATAGCCGACCAGCTTGGAATTATGCTCATATGGCAGACAAACGCATGGCTTCGTATAACCTCCGCAACAAACATAAATCTGAATATGCTTATGACAGATATAAAACAGGTCAGAAATCACGCGTCAATCGTTATATGGCAGCCTTCAAACCATCCGTCTTGGCGTGATTGGGATACGGCAATGAGAGTTTATCGTATGCTCTATGATTCCATAACCTCACTTGACCGTTCAAGACTGATTTCACCTTCAGCAGACGTTCGCAGAATGAGGGCGCGCTATGACGATGGATTGACGGACTTTTGGGGTAATCCGTGCGAGGATTGCGACCCGATATGGACGGCAGATTTAATATGCCGCGGAAATATGGATTATATTTTGGGATACGGCAACGAATGGTCTGCGCTTCGTGAATGGCCTGACGTAAAAGAGGAACATCTCCCGAATTGGGCAGAATCGACAGGCTATGTTAAAGGTTATCTGAACAGTAAGGAAAGAGCGTATTTTAATTTTGAACATGATGAAATTGTCGGTCAGCCTAATTGGAATTTATACAAAGGCAAGCCGATGTATCATATAGACAGCTATGAAAAGGATTATGACGAGGGTTCAATCGGACGCAGGCTCGGCTTTGACGAATGGCTTACCTCACAGGCGTGGCAGGCGTTCGGCGCATATCAGACAATAGTAAAAAGTCGATGGCTTGACTATGACGGTCTGTGCTGGTGCAATTTGCGCGGCGGTCAGAATACCGTTACATACCAAAAATCGCTCGTTGACTATTACGGACAGGCAAAGCTCGCATATTACGCGCACAGAATGGCATTTCAAAACGTGCTTGCGTGTTCGGGAAATGTAGATATTGTTTACGGTTCTGACGATACAATTCCGTTAAAGGTAATGAACATTGGCGAGAAAAAAATCGTTAATGTAAAAATGGAAATCATGTCAGACAACGATATTGTGTTTACTGAGGATTTCAAAAATATTGAACTGCAAGAGGGCAGAAACAGCGTGAATGTTGATAATATTGAATTACCTGAATTAGATGAGGGGATATACAGTATTATCTACACCGTCTATACGGAGGAGATATAAAAACACTATCCACAACTTAAGCACGACTAAATAATGCACAAAATTACAATCTA
>JAUNPN010000068.1:0-14055 GCA_030536655.1 bacterium
AAAAATCTGACTGTGTTCACTGCGTACTATATTTAATCAGTGCTTCCTTAAGTCGTTTTTAGCATTTTCAGTTATTATTCTCCGCAACTTTTCATCATGTTTTTTCGTATTATCAAGCATTTCTATGATGATTTTCTGTAAAAATCCCTGTAAATTAGCCTGTAATTTATAAATTTACGTGACATCTTTTTTGCCTCTGCACTGCATTATCGAAATCAACGTGCGTATAAGCGTTCAGTGTAACACCTATATCCGAATTCCCATCAAGCACTGTAAATGCTTGGAATTTATTACTCCATCTCACTTGTACGTTGTAATTGATGTTCTATTTTGCTACTTCATGTAAAAGAAGCCCTAGCGTAATATTATTGTATCACATCCATGGAATAATTTCCACTATTTTTTCATATTGATGTTAAATTATCTAAAAATCTTTCAAGAGCGCTTTTTATAATTTTTATTGTTGAGAATATACATGTCAGAACTCCGCAGCAGAATACGGTAAGCGGCAGAATATAACTTAAATTAAAGCCGAGAGTTTCTTTTATCGCTGAAACAATTAGTCATAATTTTACATCCGGCTTTCTGTTATTTATTATATTAGACTTTTAGGTGTTTGCCGACTCTATTTATACTACTTCATATATCAATGTAAGTTAAGGTGCTCAGCGGTAATTGTGTAACACAAATTTAAAGGGCAGAGATTTTGCATCTCTACCCTATTTTTTACATCTTATTTTATGACGAGATATAAAACTCGTGTTTTCGACAAGCATAATCGTTTTTGCGATGATATATCTCTGCGGATCCTCTTTTACATACTTTTTATGCTTTAACGTGCCATACGATGAAATTACCAATTAATTATGATTTTGTCCATGGTTCAAACTCATATTCATTTTTGTCCCATTTCATCACATCTTTTGTATATTCCATTGCAATAATTGAATTTAAACACCACTGCGCAGTAAAATTAGTGCTTATCCAGAACATTTCTCTCAGCTTTGGATTGTTGTAATAGCTTACAACCTCCTCGTCAAAGCCTTCATCCTTATTTGCGCCTGCAAGTGAATGAATCAGTACCTGCCATACCTGATATGCCAACTTCTCATCCTTTAACTCTCTTGCCGCAAATGCAGCTAATGCCGAAGCCATATACGGATATACAAATCCATTTCCTGTCAGAAGTCCCTTTGAACGTCTGCGTTTCTCATCTATCGGCAGGAAGTAGAACGAGCCGTACTGAATAAGCATATCCTTAAATACTTCATCATCAAGCAAATCCGCAAGCTCTATCCATGTTTCCGGACCACCCATACATACCGCAAGATGTGAACCGCCGGAGGCTGTTTCGCCTATATATCCGAGATGACCCGTTTCAGGATCATACTCATAATTTGAACCGGAAATCATACGCATAGGAGCCTGCTTTAAATCGTCAATTCCCGTTTGTATTTTATCACGGTACTTTGTATCTGCATTAAGCTCCCACTGAGTATACCAGTTCGAGCAGTATGTTGACCAGTCCGGACCGCTTCTTGCGTGGGTCGGAAGCTTCATTTCTTCTTTTTTATAGAAGAAACGCAGCGGATCCATTTTAAGAGTCGCAAAATCACCGTCCTTTACATCATCGAATACATCTCTGATTCTGTAATCACCACCCGTTAAGAAATACAATGCTCTGTGATGACCTGCCATTGCAATTCTCGGCTCCTTACATGAATCACCCCAATGTACTACGTTATGACGGCTGCCAATACCCTTTAAATCTCCGATATGATAAACATCGACATCAGCAGCATGACGGCTCATAGCCTCGGCAACTGTGAACACGTCCTCCCTGCCGGTACGTAAAAATTCATACCACAGCCACAGTGTCGGAACAAGCTCAGTATTCTGCCATGCATATCCGCCCATATCATATCTCCAGCAATGACGCTGCGAGTCATATGTATGCATTATATCACCATAATCAAAGGTTCCATACCAGCGGCGCTGTTCAATTTCATTCCTGTAAAAGTCGAAAGCTTTATCCAGTTCGTCTTCAATCCATGCCTTTAACGGTGTTTCTCTTGACGGCAGGCTCCACTCTCCCATTACCTTAAGCTCATGATAGTATTCCGGAGTACATACAAGAACCGGCGGATTCTGCATTCTGTCTGCCTTTAACATAATATCGTCATCTGACGGAACCTTGTCAAACATATACAAGGTTGCTTCATTTGTCGCGGCTATTCCGTAAGCGTCTGAACCGACCCACGGAAAGCCTTCATAATATGTCTGGTCATGCGAAACAGTGTCATAATGCCGCATATCCATTGCCTCTGCATCCGGCGGAATAATCCATGCTGTAACAGTACAATTTTCCTGTGACAATCCCTGTACATAAATTGACGATGGAGCCTTCTGATAAAAATCCTTTAATGCGACAGCAATACCTTTTTCAGTACTTCCGGCATATAAAAGCCCCTTTGAACGTCCGCCAAAACCTGATTTTATAAAAGTACATTCCTCCGGTGCAGTACGCTTTTTTACTATAAAGCTGTCAGAAGTCACCTGTTGCAAACGGTAAAAATCCCACTTTGTTACATTATCAATGTCCTTCATATCAACCTGATTGCCGTTTCTTTGATCTACAACCCCGTCAAAATCAATTGCTTCTCCGCTCATCTGCTTCTTGTAAATCGGAAGTCCCAGCCTTGGTCTCCACAGATTCATCATCTGAACTGCCTCATGCATTACACCGTAATCTCCGGCTATCTTTATGTGACGGTTATAAAGCTCGCCCGTCATCTTCTGCGTAAAGTCAATTCCTATGCCCTTTATAAAGTCTCTGTTTGAATCACCGTCATAGATAAATGTAAGCTTGACGTTAATTTCATGCTCGTTATTATATACCGTAAAATATGTAATATATCTAAGAAAAGCTCCAAATTTTTCGTTTTTGTATACACCTTCAACACGCACAACTGTTTTCATTGCACCTGTTTCTTCAATCTTTACATTGTCAATCTCTCCGAGATAGGTAATCTGTTTTGTAAGCAGACACCCATCCTCGTTTGAACGAAGCTCTTTAATTGCTCTAAGACTTGCTTCTGCATATGCTGTTTTCATGAGCACGCTGCCCGATTTCGGGAATACTGCATCAATTACACCATTGTTTACCGTAAACGCATCAATATTTTCTGTTACGGTATTGCCTGTTACGGCAATGCTTTCTCCTGAGCTTACCTTAACATTGCCCTGTGCCTTTACGGTATGTGACGTCCATTTATAGCTTCCATCCGGCCAGTACGCAATCGGTCTTGATGAAACAGGAATTTCTCCCGTTTCGTCTTCTGCCTTAAAATTACTGTCTGTTACCTCTCCGCGCTTCCACGGGATACCAAAGGTTACATATCCGTTTTCGCTTCTTCCTTTAAGAAAGTGCAACTCTGCCTGTGCCATTTTTCTTCAACCCCTCTTTTTTCATTATTACTCTCTTATTTGTCCATTTCCATAGATTATATATTTAATTGATGTAAGCGTCTCCAGTCCCATAGGACCTCTCGCGTGCATTTTCTGTGTGCTTATACCTATTTCTGCGCCAAATCCAAACTCAAATCCATCAGTAAACCTCGTAGACGCGTTTACATATATTGCCGCGGCATCAACCTCATTAAGAAATTTTTGCGATGCTTTATAATCATTGGTTACAATTGCTTCTGAATGCTTTGTATTGTATTTATTAATATGGGCAATTGCCTCGTCTACTCCGTCCACTACCTTTACAGCCATGATATAATCATTATATTCTTTATAATAATCTTCCTCATCAGCTGCACATACATCCGAATATACTGCTCTTGATTTTTCATCTGCTCTTATTTCAACATTTTTTTCCTTCAGCGCCTTAAACATTCTCGGAATAAATTCATCTGCTATCTTTTTATCAATCAACAAAGTTTCTGCCGCATTACACACCGATGGCCGCTGAACCTTTGCGTTAAGAACAATATTAACTGCCATATCCAAATCTGCTGTACCGTCAACATATACATGACAGTTTCCGGCTGCGGTTTCAACTACGGGAACAGTTGCATTCTCTACAACACTCTTTATGAGTCCCTTTCCGCCTCTCGGAATCAGCATATCAATATAACCGTTCATCTGCATAAGCTTTGTTGCTGTTTCGCGTGATGTATCCTCAATTATATTTAACGCACCCTCCGGAAGTCCTGCTCCGTATGCGGCCTTCTGCATAATCTTCATCAGTGCAACATTCGAATTTATCGCCTCGCTTCCGCCTCTCAGTACACATGCATTTGAGGTTTTCAAGCATAGTACCGCAGCATCAACCGTTACATTCGGACGTGCCTCATAAATAATTGCAATTACTCCCATCGGAACGCGTTTCTGTCCAATAAGCAATCCGTTCGGACGCTTCCACATCTTTACTACCTCACCTATGGGGTCAGAAAGTGCTTTAACCTGTCTTACTCCCTCTGCAATTCCCTCAAGGCGTTCCTTCGTAAGTGTAAGCCGGTCTATCATTGCCTTACGTGTACCTTTTGCTTTCGCATTCTCAAGATCAAGCCTGTTCGCAGCTATAATCTCCTCCGTACCTGCTACTATTGCCTGCGCAATAGCCTCAAGCGCAGCATCCTTTACCGCTGTTTCGATCGAGATAAGCTTTTGTGCTGCATCACGTGCAAGCGTACATTTTTCAAATAACTCGTTCATATCTATTACTCCTCGTATAATATATTATGGACAAAAGTCAGCGATAAGGTTACTATATTTTATTACAATACACTGCAATTTTGCAATATCAGCTAATATTCATCCATTGCTGTAAAAATTACCGCCCTTCACAAAAGCCGTAAAGCATTTGGGCGTTTTTCCAAATATAACGATAAGTTCAAAGCCGTTAAACTTTCTTTCTTGATTGTAATTATTATATCATCAAGTGCAAAGTCGCCAATCGACTTTGCTTCACACCGATACAATAATTACAACATTGAAATCCGAAAGGATTTCTTCCTTAATTGTAATTATTATATCACATTGCCATAAATCCGTCAAGATTATTTAAAGGTTATTTTATGAGTAAATTTCTCGTTGTTATTTCTGTAACTATCACTTAAATCAAATACTTTTGAATAAAAAACAAAATATTTGTAATCATTCTATTCAATATTTCAACACACAATAAAAGGGTGCTGCATGACACTTTGCAGTACCCTTTTATGCAATTTAATTTACGGAAAGTACCGTATAGCCCTGTTCCTCTACTGCATTCTTTAATATATCGCTGCTCACATCGGACGTAAGCTTTACAACTGCACTTCCGTTCTCGTGACTTACAGCTGCTTCCGCAACTCCGTCAAGAGCCTCCAGGGTTTTCTTTACTCTCGCCTCACAGTGCATACACATCATGCCTTCAATTTTTATTGTCTTTTCCATCGTTTCTTCCTCCTTGATAATATTTATTTTTTTTGCCTTGTGCATAATTTTTCGGTCATGCTTCGAAGAATGTATCTTCACAAAATTAAGCCTCAAGGCATTAGATACTACACAAAAGCTCGACAGGCTCATTGCCGCCGCGCCAAACATTGGATTAAGCTTCCATCCAAGAAGCGGAATCCATACTCCCGCCGCAAGCGGAATTCCTATAACATTATATATGAATGCCCAGAACAGATTCTCATGAATATTCCTAAGTGCGGCACGGCTCAGCCTTATCGCTGCCGGAACATCACTCAACTTACTTTTCATTAAAACCACATCTGCCGCATCAATCGCAACATCAACTCCGGCGCCAATTGCAATTCCTGTGTCCGCACTTGTCAACGCAGGCGCGTCATTTATTCCGTCGCCTACCATTATAGTTCTGCCTGACTTCTTTAGCTCCCTTATAACCTTTTCCTTACCATCAGGCAGAACTCCGGCAATAACCTCATCGACTCCCGCCTGCTTTCCAATTGCCCTTGCCGTCTGCACGTTATCGCCCGTGAGCATCACCACCTTAATTCCCATATTCTGCAATTCTTTAACCGCCTGCGGACTATCCTCCTTAATTACGTCTGCCGCAGCAATAATTCCCGCAAATCTGTCGTCTTCACAGAACAGCAGAGGAGTCTTTCCCTCCTCCGCAAGACGTTTCGCCTGTGCTTCCGTATCATAATTCAGTTTTGTATGTGAAGAAATAAATTTATAGCTTCCTCCGACTATTTTTCTTCCGTTTACTGTCCCGCTGAGACCGTTTCCGGCATATATATGAAAGTCAGACACCTCATCAGCATCAAGCTTCCGCTCCTTTGCAGCATCAATTACCGCACGCGCAAGCGGATGCTCACTCTTACTTTCAAGCGAATATGCAAGCTTCATAAGCGTATTCTCGTCATAACCTTCGGCTGCTACAATATCAGTAACCTTCGGCTCGCCCTTTGTAATCGTACCGGTTTTATCCAGTGCAACAATCTGCACCCTTCCTGTATTTTCAAGAGATACCGCTGTTTTAAATAGAATTCCCTGCTTCGCTCCGACTCCGCTGCCGACCATAATTGCAACAGGGGTTGCAAGTCCGAGAGCGCATGGACAACTTATGACAAGCACCGAGATTCCTCTCGCGAGTGCGTAACCGATTGTCTGACCCGCCATGATCCATACCATTATTGTGACAGCGGCAATTGCAATTACTGCCGGTACAAATATTCCGGAAACCTTATCCGCTGCCTTCGCAATAGGAGCCTTTGTCGCAGACGCATCACTTACCATCTTTATAATCTGCGAAAGAGTGGTATCCTCGCCTACTCTCGATGCCTCACACTTTATAAAGCCGGATTGATTTATCGTAGCTGCGGAAACTCCGTCACCGACAGTCTTATCTACAGGTATACTTTCGCCCGTCAATGCGGCTTCATTTACGGCGCAGCTGCCTTCTACTACTATGCCGTCAACCGGTATGCTTCCGCCGGGACGTACAATGAAGATATCACCTTTTTTTACCTGTTCTACCGCAACCTCTGTTTCTATGCCGTCACGAATTACCGAAGCCGTTTTCGGCGCAAGCTTCATCAGGCTTTTCAATGCATTTGTTGTTTTGCCCTTTGACTTTGCTTCAAGCATCTTGCCTACAGTAATAAGAGTCAATATCATCGCAGCTGATTCAAAATAAAATTCGTGCATGTATGACATAACCAATGAAGCATCACCCTTAACCTGCGCATCTGTCATTGCGAACAGCGCATAAAGACTGTAAACAAATGATGCTCCGGAACCCAGCGCAACGAGCGTATCCATATTCGGTGCTCTGTGAATAAGTCCCTTAAACCCGCTTATAAAAAATTTAGAGTTAATTACCATAACCGCGCCTGTAAGCAGCAGCTGCAAAATTCCCATTGCCACGTAATTTCCTTCAAAGAACGGCGGAACAGGCCAGTTCCACATCATATGTCCCATCGAGAAATACATCAGTATAATAAGAAATACCAGCGATGCCGCAAGCCTTTTCTTTAAAATAGGAGTTGCCTTGTCCTCAAGTGAATCCGCGTCAGCTGACGTGCTTTTTCTTTCCGCGCCCTTTGCCGCGGCACCGTATCCGGCAGCTTCAACTGCCTTTATAATATCACTTTCCGAAGCCGTTCCCTCAACTCCCATTGAGTTTGTCAGCAGGCTTACAGAACAGGAGGTTACCCCGTTTACCTTTGAAACAGCCTTTTCAACACGCGAACTGCAAGCTGCGCAGCTCATGCCTGTAACATCAAATTGTTTCATTTTTTCTCCATTTCTAAACAACAATTAATTTTTTCTTTTATTTCATTAATTTACGCAATACCTCAAGTAAATCATCAATTACCTCGTCATTGCCGTTTCTTATATCCTGAGCGACACAGGTTTTTATATGCGCCGCAAGAAGTTCTTTATTAAATGAATTCAACGCGGCGTTAACCGCAGCCACTTGCCGCATTATATCGGTACAGTATGCGTCGTTTTCAACCATGCCCTTTATCCCCCGTATCTGCCCTTCAATTCTACTCAGACGGTTAATCAATTTTTTATGCTCCTGCCGGGTACGTTCCTTTGTCTTTTGCATACATTGACATTTTTCTTCCATGCTTTCCGCTCCCTTCCGTAACAATCTTCTTTATGGCAGCTCAAACTATAAAGTAGTTTTATAAATACATTATATACCCCAGGGGGGTATTTGTCAAGACTTTTTATCATTTTTTATATATTTATTTTACAAGCTTTATTGACAGAGCAAAAAAATTACTGTATAATATAAATATATACCCTTAAGGAGGAACTATTATTATGGATATAAAAGAATTTATCGAAGCCGGAAAAGCCGTTCTCGGAATCGAATTCGGTTCAACCCGAATCAAGGCTGTACTTATCGGTGAGGATAACGCACCTATTGCTTCCGGAAGCCACGATTGGGAAAACAGATTTGAAAACAATATCTGGACATACACCTTAGCTGATATTGAAAATGGCTTACAGGACTGCTACGCAAGCATGGCGGCAGACGTAAAAACAAATTACGGAATTGAAATAACAAAACTCGGCGCAATAGGCATAAGTGCGATGATGCACGGCTACATGGTGTTTGACAAGGATGAAAATCTTCTTACGCCGTTCAGAACATGGAGAAACACTATTACTGAAGATGCTTCCGAAGCTCTGACAAAGCTATTTAACTACAACATTCCGCAGCGCTGGAGCATTGCTCATCTTTATCATGCAATCCTTGCAAAGGAGAAGCATCTCCCGAAGATTGATTATATGACAACACTTGCAGGCTACATACACCGCAGACTTACCGGCAAAAAGGTACTCGGCGTAGGCGAAGCTTCCGGTATGTTCCCGATTGATATTAATACCCACAACTATGACAAATCTATGGTTGAAAAGTTTGACAAGCTTATCGAATCGGAAAAGCTTCCGTGGACGCTTCTCGACATTCTTCCGACTGTACTCTGTGCAGGTGATGATGCCGGAACTCTCACAGCCGAAGGCGCGTCATTCCTTGACCCGTCAGGCAAGCTCGAAGCAGGCTGTCCGCTTTGCCCGCCTGAGGGTGATGCCGGAACAGGTATGGCCGCAACAAATACAGTCACAAAGCGTACAGGCAATGTGTCGGCAGGCACCTCGGTATTTGCTATGATTGTCCTTGAAAAAGAGCTTTCAAAGGCTTATCCTGAAATTGACCTTGTTACAACTCCATCAGGCGACCTTGTAGCAATGGTTCATGCGAACAACTGTACATCGGATATTAACGCATGGGCAGGCATTTTCAAGGGCTTTGCAAAGGCAATCGGCGCGGAGATAAGCACAGGCAAGCTTTATGACACATTGTTTGAAGCAGCTCTCGGCGGAGATGCAGACTGCGGCAAGCTTCTTTCCTTCTGCTACTTCTCAGGCGAGCCGGTAACAGGCTTCTCCGAGGGCAGACCCTTATTTATCCGTACACCGGAAAGTAACTTTACATTTGCTAACTTTATGCGCACTAATCTTTACAGCGCACTCAGTGTATTAAAGGTCGGACTTGATATACTTTTTGACAAGGAAAATGTAACGGTTGATAAAATACTCGGTCACGGCGGCTTCTTCAAGGCTAAGGACGCAGGACAGAGCGTGCTTGCTGCTGCTATGAATGCTGATATTTCGGTTATGGAAACTGCCGGAGAGGGCGGCGCATGGGGTATCGCACTTCTTGCTTCATATCTTGTCAATAAAACAGATAATGAGTCGCTTTCAGATTTCCTTAATGCTAAGGTTTTCAATAACTGTGAGGAATATACAATGACTCCGGATCCGGAGGATGTTAAGGGCTTTAACGCATTTATTGAACGCTATAAAAACTGCTATCCGGTCGAACAGGCCGCGATTGATAATATCTAAATTCAATAAGGGGATAATTTTATGAAAAAAAATCCAATAATTGCTGTACTGCTTTCAATAGCGGTAGCTTCGTCTCTCCCCTTTGCCTATGCGGAAACAAATTATATGTCAGATGAAATCTCTTCTTTTGAGGAGGTTTCATCTGACTTCGATTTTCCCGAAGGCGAGGGTATCAATTTTTTTGATAAGGATATTTCCGATATAATCGAAATGCCTTCATATGAAGAAACAGCTTTATTAAGCGACGAAAACGAGAAAATATACATATCCACGGTTGATGATTTAACAGCATTGAGGAAAAATATGCTTTCTTCCTCAGACTACACCGTTAACAAAATTTTTGTCCTTCAAAATGATATTGACCTCGGCGGCTCGGAATGGAGTCCTCTCGGATATTCCTCCGACTATGAACAGAACGGCACTGAGTCCTTGATTTCAACTGCGTTTAAAGGAACATTTGACGGTGCAGGACATACAATAAGAAATTTCAGAATAACCGATAATCAATATACATATATGGGTTTATTCGGCGCAGTTGCCGGAGGTACCATAAAAAATCTTAATATTGAAGATGCATCAATCAGATACAGCTATTCCGCTTCAGGCGGTGCATACGGTTCATCACACTACCCGTCATACAGCAGTCTTCTTGTCGGATTCTCAAACTATGCAACAATATCTAATTGTAACGTTTCGGGTACAATAAGTATCACCTGCGACACTGCATATTCATCAAGCAGGTATATTTCGATAGGAATGATTACAGGCGCAGGACTTGCAAAAATTGATAGCTGCAAATCATCGGGAACAATTGACTCCGACACTGCAATGAACGCATACTGCGGCGGTATTTACGGAAATGCCGGTTCATCAAACACAAACTTCATAGGCTCAATAACCAATTCTTCCTCATCTGTTAATATAAATGCGAAAAGTAATTCTTCACTTTACGCGGGAGGAATAATTGCCAGAAGCTCAACAAGTATTGAAACAATCGATAATTGCCGATATACCGGTACAAGCCTATACACCGAAAACACAAGAGCATCAAGCGGATCTACCGGAACAATTCCGGTATATACCGGCGGAATCGCAGGCTACTGCTATTCACCGATTACAAACTGTACAGTAGGCTCCTCACAGATTACTGTTTCTTCGGTTTCATCTCCTACGGGAGGCGGAATTACCGGCAGAACTGTACACCGTATTGAGGACTGTACTTCAGATGCTTCTGTCAACGTAACCTTATCCGGAGCCGCAAATTCAAGTACTCCGTCAGCAGGTGGAATTACAGGAGTATGCGGTTCTACATATTCCTCGCTTGATTCTCTCGCACCGGTTGACGAGGCTTCAATCCCGGCAATCAGAAACTGTACTGTAGGCAGCGGAGTTTCACTTTCGGTTAAATCTGCAGGTTCAAACTTTACCGTTGCGGGTGGTATCGCCGGTGCGCTTCATGCTCCCTCTGAGATTGTAAATTGTGTATCAGACATAAAGGATATGACAATAGACACCTCTCTTTCCGGTGAATATATCGGCGGCATCTGCGGATACCTTAACGGCGGCTCAGTTGAATACTGCAAATCAAGCGGAAAGCTTGGCATAAATTTCTCATCAATGAGAACACTTTATCTCGGCGGCATTGCCGGAACGGCAAGAACGAAAAGATTCCTTACCTATGACACAAGTCATGGTATAATTGATGATGAATTTGTAACAACAAAGGTATACGGCTCATATATAAACGGCTGTTCCTCAGATATGATTCTGAGCGGAAAAACTTCAAGCACTCAGTACATCGGCGGTATTGCCGGATATATGTCCGGACTTTACAGTTCCGAGCATCCTTACATTCAGAAGGATCGTGAGCTTATTCTTGAAAATTCCGCATTTACAGGAAGTATTGAGCTTTTATCAGGCGGAAAAACATATGCCGGCGGAATTGCCGGATTTAACCTTGACAGTTCAATAAATAATGCTTATTCAATAGCCACTATAGAATGTGCGGCAGATGATGACACCGAAAGATTTATCGGCGGAGCTGTCGGCGGAATAAAGCAAAATGATCATTCTGAAACAAAGACACTTGCGGCAATGGAAAACTGCTACACTTATTCCACCTTATCAAAGGCTGACGGCAGCACAAAAACAACAATAAGTCCGTTTGTGGCAGAAATTTCACCAAGCAGTATTTCCGGTGTATCTCCATCATTTGTAAGCTGCTATTATGAAAGTGATGATGCAGACGCGAAATCTGATAATAATATTCTTCCGTTGACCTCTGAAAGCTTTAAATCAACCGCTTCATTTGAAGGCTTTGATTTTGAAAGGCTCTGGGAAATGACTGAGCTTCGTCCTCAGCTGCGTTTTGAGGATACTTGCCTGTATATGCCGGTAATTTCTGACGTTGAAGGAGAGTCTAAAATAACCTCGATTCTGATTTCAAGACCGCAGCTCAATTCAAGCGTTTATATAGTTGAAAAGGATGCTGACGGAAAGGTTATTTCTAATCAGTCATATAAGCTGAATAACGAATTAATTCAAACAGAAGCATTCGCAACGCTGCCCTGTGATATTTCAATCAGTAATACAGAAGATTTTGAGCTATATTTCTGGACAAGCAAAAATGAACCTTTAATGGATAAAACAAGCATAGGAAGATATATTTCAAAGTTTATTCAGTAATAGAAAAAAGCATTTGATTTTATGCTGTAAAAGCGTAAAACTGCTAAACCTATTACAAAACTTGCTTTTCTAATATCAAGACGTTCAAAAGTATAATGTATTTTAATGGAACTTGGTATCAGAGCGTCATCAGCATTTTCTATGGCGATATAAAACGATACAAACAGATATATATAGTATAAAAGAGCGAAAGTACTTGTTGCTTTCGCTCTCTTGCATGCCGCATAAACCGATCCCATTTATCAACGGTACATAATATTGTCAAGAATGCATATATGATCGATGTTTACTTCTTAGGAATACTTTACCACCTCCGACAATCAGAGTACATACATTCACAGTATAAGCCTGTATTTCATAATATACTGTGTACCGCAAACAATGGTACAGAAAGGAGAATTATAAATGGCAGAAAAGGATGAATGTACTTCCTGTTCAAATAACCGCGAAGCTTGCGGCTGCGTTGGATACGCATATGTACCAATACAGGAGCTGTGCAGTATATATGATGACGAAACTGCACTGAAGAGAGGTTCGCTGTTCCCGTCACTGGATTTATCTATCTGTGAATACGGAAACACCTGCCGTGAGATGGGAGGAATAACAAATGGATGAACAAGCAAATCGTTTGCGTCAGCTACAGGCGGCAAACTTCGCTGCATATGATATGCTGCTTTATCTTGACACACACGCAAAGGACAAAAAAGCGTTTGAAATTTTCAAATCGCTTGTTGAAAAAACAAATCGCTTGAAAAAGGCTTACGAAACAGATTACGGTCCGCTTACAGCATACAACAGTATTTACAGCAGCGAGTTCAACTGGCTGGATAATCCGTGGCCGTGGGATAAGGAGGCGAATGACTAATGTTTGAATATAAGAAATTTTTAGAGTATCCGGTAAGGATAAAAAATAAAAATCCCAGACTTGCAAATATTGTAATAACTCAGTATGGCGGTCCTAATTCAAACTTTGATTCATAGTATGTACAATTTTTATCTTATGTATATGGATTTTTAAACCTATAGTGTATGATAATATTTCTGTCGGCAGTTACTTCCACTTTTTCTATCAGGTTAAAAAGTATAAACTTATCAATATTTTCAAGCGCTATAAGTTTTCGCAGCTCCTCTGTAAAATCGGAATTCTGCAAATTATTATCAGATATTTTTCTTAAAAGCTTCTCTTTGCGCTCTGTTATTATTATCTTTTCCATAACGTATTCCTTTGATAACTCAACAAAAATATCTTCATCAATAATGCCTTTAAGTTTATCAGTATAAAGAGATTTAATTGCGGTCTGTATCTGAACAAGTCTTTTTTCCATCATATTAATATCGCTTTGCGTGTTATCGTCCTCGTCCTTTACAAGTTTAAATTGATTGTAAAAATCAGTATCTAATACTTCTTTTGCAATTTTTTTTAATTGTATTAATACTGTATCAATTATTAAATCTTCTTGTATTCTGTGGCTGCTGCACATT
>JAUNPN010000068.1:14065-17452 GCA_030536655.1 bacterium
TAGGTCATACATAACGCAACCATCTTATTGCTTGAATTTCTACGATAAGTCATTTTAGCGTGACAATCATAACAAAAAAGCAACCCATTTAACAAATGCTCCGTTTTATCATGCTTGCTATTTGTATAATGGTTTGCTTTTTGCTGTATTAGCTTTTGCACTATGTCAAAATCCTTTTGACTGATTATAGCTTCGTGAGTATTCTCAACAATTATCCAGTCCTCTTTTTTATATCTACGAAATTTATTGCTTTTATAATTAACCTTTTCCTGCCTATGCTGTGCCATATGTCCCGCATAAGTAGGATTTGTCAAGATACGTTTTATGGTTTCCTGTGTCCATACATAACGATAAACATTAACATTTTTATAATTACAGGTATTAAGCTTATACGCACATGGGCTTTTTATTTTGTCCTCGTTTAAATGCCGTTTTATCTCTCCCATGCTTATTCCTTCAATATACTCTTTGAAAATACGCCTTACTATAGGTGCAGCTTCATCGTCAATTACCAGCATATTTTTATTAGCTTTATCTTTCATATATCCATAAGGTGCAAATGCACCAATAAATTGCCCATTAGCACGCTTAGTATTAAACGTTGTACGAATCTTTTTAGATATATCCTTAGCATACATATCATTGAGTATCGCTTTAAACGGACTTATATCATTATTTGAGTTGCATTTATCGCCTGTGTCAATTCCATCAGACAATGCAATATATCGGACATTTTTTTCAGGAAAATATTTTTCCAAATAATAACCTGTCTGAATATAATCTCTGCCAAGTCTGCTTAAATCCTTAGTAATAACTAAATTAATTTTTTGTGACTCTATATCAGAAATCAATTTTTGAAAATTTGGTCTTTCAAAATTAAGTCCGCTCCAACCATCGTCAATATACACGTCAACGATATTCCACTTTTGTTCTGTAACATATCTCGTAACATAGTCACGCTGATTGGTTATACTTTCGGACTGCCCTGCATTTTGATCTTCTTGTGAAAGTCTTAAATAGATTCCTACATTATAAATTTTGTTCATCTGCCATTCTCTCCTTTACAATTATTCTATAATGATTAATTTTTCTGTTATTTATAGTGTATTTTAAAACTTTTTGAAATTCTTCGCCGTTCGTCTTATACTTATTAATTACTTTAAGCGTATTTTGATTAATTGCCTTAACATTTACCATATGACCAGCTCCTTTATAAAATCCTATGAATATATTGTTTGTACTAATTACTACAAACCTTAAAAGAAACAATAATATTCAGTACGGAAAAGAAAGATTTTTAAATGTATAACGTTAAAATAAAAGCAACTGAATATGAAAAACTCAAGTCAGAGGTTGAATATCTTCAGCTGCGGATAGATACATTCCGTAAGCTTGCGTTCAAAGAAGATCACTCTGTTTATTTAAAAGTAAGCGTAAAATAATATAGCGTACACAATAAAACCCGGAGCGTTCGCCCCGGGCTTTATCATACATGAATTGTTTTCTATCATTTTATCCGACCACGGCAGAAGATTGTCCGTAATCTTTCCGGTAAACGGTGACGTGCTGAACAGATAAGCGAAATATCGTTCCATATTAAGTCCGTTAGCACAGGCTGTGGCAGACACTGAGTGAGATACCGCACTTATTTTGTCGTAAAGATCTGTAAGCCATTCATTAATCCTTTCTCCCGTGCCTTATATATAATTTTCGCCATATCGCCTCGAGTAAACAAGTCCATTGTTTCGGCTTGCTCTGCTGTAATGATATTGCGATCAATCAGTATCTGCGTGCCTTTCGTATAATCAATATCATGTTCTCCTGAGGCACGCAATACAAATGTAGAAAACTGATCAGCTGTTACCAAACATTCCGGATTAAAAAGTCCATCTTCCGTTTCGGTGGTAATTCCTCTTTCATATGCACATACAGCATACGGTATTGCCCACACCGTATTATACATATCTATAAATATATTTTGATTTGAATTTGCTAAAGCATTTTCTTCTAAACCCATTGCACGTATTAATAATGTTATTGCTTCTGCACGTGTAAGAGGCTTTAATAAATCTAATCCATTCTCATTTCCCTTCAATAAGCCTACTTGATTTAAAGCTTCCGCTTCTGACTTATACACATCTTTTTTGTACAAAAGTTCCTTGGTGGATATTGTTCTACCGCCCACTCCCATGGTCTGTGTATCGCCTATTTTTTTGAGAATATAACTGAAATCATATACTTTCAGGTGCTCTATATCTGGTTTATTTGTATTATTATCTGCATCACGTATCAAAATACCATATTCGTTATTAGAATATTTAAAATACAGAACTGTATGAATTGAGTTTATATCAATAACCTTGAAATCAAGAAAATCCTGTGCCCCAGCTTCTTTTAGTAATTCTTCAATTGCATCAATATTAGATACATATTCTACCATATCAAACGGTATTACTGGTTTTGCTGTACCTTTCAAATCTAATAATACAGAAATATTATAGCTATCTGCATTAATATCAAAGAAATCCCATCTTACATCTTGATTTTTTCTATACGTTTTTTTAGGTACAATCCAATATTCTTTTAATAGATAATCTATATTTCCGGCCTCAGCATATTGAACCGCATATTTAGGAATATCAAGATGAAAAAATCGGTATCCATCTTCAACATTGGGAGTATTCACCATTTTATAATGAGAAATATCACTTTGTACCTCTTCCTCAAATGTACTCCCATATTTATGTTTTAATCCTTCATCATTCACCGCACTCTGAGCGTAGCTTTCAGCATCCATCTCAGCCAACACTTGTACTTTCCTACATATATCAGGATATTGTTTCATCCATATTGAATTCATTGATTCTTTTAATGCTGTATCTGTTTCAGCAAATACTGTTGCTGTACTCAGCATTGACATTATAAGTCCTATGAATAATACAAGATATTTTTTCATGTTTCCTCCTATCCCTTTTTTGAACGATATAAGTTCAATTCCTTTTTTTTCATAGATTTGATTTTTATATATAAATACATATATATTAATTGTTTTATCATTATAGAGTTATCCACACCATGCGCGTGGGTAACTCGGCAATCTCTGCCTTATTACTGATGCTTATCCGCAAACTTTACTATATCATGACTCGCCAAGGGTATACCATTACAGTATACAGGAAGATTGTTGGCAAGCTCATCATGTGTACGCTTTTTCTTGCGTGTATGCGTTTGAACAACTATTGCATCTTCTTCTTTGCTTTCTTTACTTTCTTTACGTCTTTCCTCCTGACTACGGCCGTTTGTTTTCTACGAAAACACCCCAAAAAAAATTATATCGGACAATTTATTAAACAGCAACGCCACAAAAAAAAAACAAAGAAGTCCAAA
>JAUNPN010000069.1 GCA_030536655.1 bacterium
CTATTATCTCATGGATTTGAGATCTATACAATTCGCTATTTTATTTTCCGCTTACGATTGAAGAAGTCAGAGTTATCGTTATGAAACAAATGAAAGAAAATATGGATAATTATGTGTGGAAGAATATTAAAAATTTGGAAGAACTTGAAAACACTCGTATGTCTGCCATGAAAAAATTTTTATCTGATTATGAAAAAGGTAAGGCGGAGGGACGTTACATATTTCATGAACTGCCTAATAAATTACCCTATGAGGCAGATTATTTTGATATTGGATTGAGTTCTCATTTTTTATTAATGTACACAGCGTTAGGATTTGAATTTCATATTGCTTCAATGACAGAAATGCTTAGAGTATGTAAGGAAATTAGGATTTTTCCGATTGTAGATTTAGATGCAAATAAAACACATTTAATCAAGAATATTATAGATTATTTTCAAAAAGATTATAAAGTTGAAATTGTTAAAACAGAGTATGAGTTTCAAAAGGGAGATAATAAATTATTGATTATTAGAAAATAATTATACAAATTCCAGTTTGTCTATCACAACAATTCAACAATTATAATAAACAGCGCTCAATTCGGGCGCTGTTTTTGTATGCAAAAATTTAAGGAGGATATTTAAACAATGAAACATAAGTTAATAATCGCAGAAAAGCCCTCAATGGCGCAGTCCATAGCGAGGGCTTTAAATATTACGGAAAGAAAAAACGGATATATCCAAAATGAGGAATATATCATAACTTGGTGTATCGGACACTTGGCGGGATTGGCGGACGCGTCTGCGTATGATGAAAAATACGCAAAGTGGAGCTATAAGGATTTACCGATTATTCCGCGGAATTGGCAGCTTGCATTAAACAGCGGCAAGGAGGAACAGTTTAACATTGTCAAAAGCCTTATGCTCCGCGATGATGTGACGGAGCTTATCAACGCCTGTGACGCGGGCCGTGAGGGCGAATTGATATTCAGGTTTGTATATTCAATGGCGGGCTGCAAAAAGCCGTTTAAGCGTCTTTGGATTTCATCGCTTGAAAATTCAGCAATCCGTGAGGGTTTTCAAAATCTCCGCGATGGGAGCGAGTACGATAATCTTTATCGTTCCGGCTTATGCCGCGCAAAAGCGGATTGGCTTGTGGGAATAAACGCGACGCGGCTGTATTCTACACTCTATCATAAAACGCTGAATATCGGACGCGTTCAAACTCCTACCCTTGCGCTTCTTGTATTAAGGGACAGTAAAATTGCTTCTTTCAAAAAAGAAAAATATTACACTGTCGAAATTGGGGACACTAAAACTAAGGCAATAAGCGAACGCTTTTCAGATAAAGACGAAGCGGAAAATATAAAGACGGCTTGTGATAATTCACAGGCCGTTTGTGTTTCTGTCGTGAAAGAGAAAAAGACGGAACGCGCTCCAAAACTCTTTGACCTTACCACATTACAGCGAGAAGCAAACAGGTTTTTCGGATATACGGCTAAGCAGACGCTTGACTACGCTCAATCACTTTATGAAAATAAGCTGATTACTTATCCCCGTACAGACAGCCGATATTTGACGGAAGATATGGCAGACGCGGTAACGGCGGTTATTCATCTGTCGGCAAAACACCCGCCGTTTTCAAACTGCGCAGATTTTACGCCCGATACCTTTTATCTGTTCAATAACAAAAAGGTTACCGACCACCACGCCATTATTCCCACAAGGCAGATTGAGGGAATACGTCTTAACGAGCTTCCGAACGGTGAACGCAGTATTTTACAGCTTATTATGTGTAAGCTGCTTTGCGCGGTTAATGCGCCGTATGAATACGAAACGGTCACGGCAGAATTTATGTGCGGGAACACTAAATTTACGGCTAAGGGCAAAAATGTATTATCCGAGGGTTGGAAAGGTATTGAACGGCTGTTCCGTTCATATATCGGCGGCGATAATTCGGAGAGTGAAAATAACGGAAATGTTGATATTGCCGAGGGGCAGAAAATAAATGTTACAGCTTCAATCAATGAGGGGTACACATCACCGCCCAAAGCATATACGGAAGATACACTACTTTCAGCAATGGAAACTGCCGGAGCAAAGGAAACTACGGACGAAGCGGAACGCAAGGGACTTGGAACTCCCGCGACAAGAGCCGGAATAATCGAAAAGCTGGTGCAGACGGGATTTATCGAGCGCAAGGGCAAAAGCCTTGTTCCCACCCGCGACGGTATCAGTCTTGCGAGCATACTTCCCGAAACATTGACGTCTCCGTTATTAACGGCGGAATGGGAAAATCATCTTGCCGAGATTGCAAAGGGCGAATATTCCGGCGCTGAATTTATGGCGGGTATTGAAAACCTTGTTTCAGAGCTTATCCGGAAATACTCTTTTATCGCAGAAGATAAAAAGGATATTTTCAAAACTCCGCGCGAGGTTATCGGCAAATGCCCGCGCTGCGGTTCGGACGTTTACGAGAGCAAATATAACTTTTGCTGCTCAAATAAGGACTGCGCCTTTGTGATGTGGAAGAACGATAGATTTTTCACGAACAAGAAAAAGGAGCTTACAAAGAAAATTGCGTCCGACTTACTTATAAAGGGAAAATCCAAAGTCAAGGGCTTCTATTCCGAAAAGACGGATAAAACCTATGACGCGACTATTGTTCTCGCCGATACGGGCGGAAAGTATGTAAAATTTGAGAAGCGTAAACGCAGATGAAACGGGTTGATATTGTAAATACCATTATGCGGATTGATACGAATACGGAAACATTTAATATGCAGGATATAAAAAATCGCCGTTTTATGTACAGTCCGCAAACAGGTACTTTGATTTTAGGCGTACAGTTTGAGGGCAGCGAGATACTTTTCAGCCATTCCGAGGAATATCACCGTTTAGGAATACGTGAGGACTTTGATAAATTTGTGCGCGGTTGGATTGGAACGGGCAAAAGATATAAACAGGGCGTAATTCATTTTGCGCCCAATATCCCCGCCAATGTGCCGGAGCTTTTCAGCAAAGGCTTTGACACGCTTGAAATGTTTAAGAGAAATAACGCAAAAGCAAATACGGTTGTCCGAGGATTCGGAAGAACGTGGGAACAGCCGTTAAAAAATATAATCACAGAAAGGCAGGTTGATTTAATGGCAGATAAATATAATTCAAATATTGACGCTGTCGGCACACGTCAAACAGTGACAACAAAATCGAAAGAATCAGGAATTAAGCAGAATAGGACGCCGGCGCAGACACAACAAGAGAAATTGCAAGCAATTACGGAAAAACTCGAAAAAGGCATAAAAGACCTGTTCGCAAGCGATAAGTACAAGGAATACTTATCCGTAATGTCAAAATTCCATAATTACAGCTTCAGAAACACGCTTCTAATTTTAATGCAGAAGCCCGACGCTTCTATGGTTGCGGGTTACGGTGCGTGGCAGAAAAATTTTAAACGGCAGGTCAGACGCGGTGAAAAGGGTATCAGCATTATTGCGCCCTCGCCGTACAAAACCAAAAAGGAAATGCCGATGCTCGACAAGAACACAAACAAGCCCGTTTACGGAGCAGACGGAAAACCGCTTATGCAGGAGGTTGACGTTACCATACCTATGTATAAGGTGACAACAGTGTTCGACATATCGCAGACGGACGGCGAACCGCTGCCGCAGCTTGGAGTCGATAAGCTGCAAGGCAGCGTTGATAATTACAAAAACTTTTATGCGGCTCTTGAAAAAATATCACCCGTTCCGATTGGATTTGAGAATATAGAGAGTGGGGCTAACGGATATTTCAGCAGCGCCGAACAGCGTATTGCCGTTCAGGAAAATATGAGCGAACTGCAAACGATGAAAACGCTGATACACGAAATCGCGCACGCAAAATTACATAACATCACGCCGGAGGAAATCAAGGACTTGCCGCCGGAGGAACGCAAGGACAGACGCACAAAAGAAGTCGAAGCCGATAGTATAGCGTTTACGGTATGTATGAACTACGGACTTGACACGTCGGATTATACGTTCGGATATGTGGCAGGCTGGAGCTCAGACAAGGAGCTGCCGGAGCTACAAGCCTCATTGACTACTATTCAGAAAACGGCGAATGAAATCATATCGGGAATTGATGAACATTTTGCGGAGCTTGTCAAGAATAAGAAATTATCAAGTGAAAAGCCGACGCCCGAAAACGAAACGGTTGAGAACGGTTTTACGGAGCTGTCAGATAAAGACTCCGCGGAGGGTGCAGAAATATTTGAACAGAAAGATAAGTCCGCCGATACCCCCACAGTTGATGAATCGGAGCAAAAAGCAAAAGCCGGCGAGCCTATTTCCCTTATGGATTTAGCGGCGGCAAGTCAAAAAGAAGCGGCGGCAAAAAATAACACTCACCGACTTACGGCTGATGAGAAGAAAATCAAGGACGCCGTAACGGATATGCTCAAAGAGCAGATTGCTTATTCCAACGACGGTATGCTCTCGAAATATAAAGCGTCGGAACAGTCGCGGCGCGTAATGTGGGAAAATAAAATCAAGATTGAAAATAATACCGTAACGCAAAATGGCGAGCCGATATTTTCCATACACCGCCGTTATTCCTCGCGGAAAACTCAGGGCTGTTACCGTGAATTAAATCCCACGCTTGAATATATAAAAGGGAAAAAGATAGAAAAATTACAGGAAAAGCCGTCTGTCAGAAATGCGCTGAAAGACGTTAAAAAGCTGTCGGAGCAGCAGCCGAAGAAATCCGCGCCGTCACGGAAAAAGGAGGATTTGAGCTTATGAACAAATTTGAGAATGTGGATATAATTGACAGTCTGCGCCGCATTATGAACGTAAACACAAAGCATTACAAAGCCGATTTTATCTATGACGTTGATAAAATACAAGAAGCGGCGTTAAGCGATAACGCGGAAAATAAGCGGCTGTTGTTTATGTCGCGTCCGTCGGGTACATACTGTTTCCGTGAAGCGGAGGTTTTCAAAAAAGACAGCGCGGCGTATAACACGTGGAAATTTTACGGCGAACAGACGTCAGATAAAATTCTTGCCTATGCCGTCAGGATAACGGGGATTGATGATGGTAAAATCAAGGGCAGTCTTTATGAATTGGATTATACGGCGCATTTTAAGCACGTTATACAGACGGCGGTACGGTCGGATATTCAGACGCTTCACTACAAGCACGGCGATATTGATATGTCGGCGGGTAAATGGTTTTCTGCGGAGCCGCACCCGAAGTACGGCGATTTTCTACGCTGTGAAGTGAAGCCGAACAGCTTGCGGGAATTAAAATCCGTTCTGGAGGGTGAACGACACAGTTATGAAAAATTACCGAGCGGCGATATTGACCGTCATATTGAAAATTTAAACGCTGCGGAACTGAAAGACCGCGTTTCAAAAATGACAGAAGAAGAAAAACAGTCGCATATAGACGGCGTTGAAATATCGCTTGATTACGGAATGACCGAAGCACTCACAAAATCCGATATGGATTTATACAATGCTTTAATCAAAGAGCATTCAGAACACAAGCCGTCAATCCGCAGACAGCTTGCAAAAAGCAAGGATAAATCAAAACCGACAAAACCAAAAACACCCAAAAAGGAGGATATTTCACTATGATATTTTCGCAGGACGAGATAAATTTAATGTGTATTTATGACACATCAAGCAGGACGGGGCTGTTAAATCAGCTCCGTTTTTCATTTCCGTATATTGAAAATGCGGAATTAAAGAAAATCACCGTAACTGTTATAAATAAGTTGGAACGTATGACGACGGAAGAATTTGAACAGACGGAATTTATACCTACTGTAACAGCAGAAGATATGGAGGATTGACGTATGGATAATGACTATATTTTTAAAGCGTTTATTGTAAACACCGCCGAATACGATAATGGAAACAGAGAAACAAGCGGCGAATGGCTTACGTTCCCCACCGCAAAAGACGAGGTATCGGCGCTGTTTGAAAAAATCGGCTTGCCGAACAATGCAGACCACAGACAATATTTTATTGACGACTATGTTTGCGGCAATGATGATATGAAAGAAATCCTGTCAATGTCCGCAAATATTGACGAGCTGAATTATCTCGCTTCACGCATATCGGAGCTTGAAGATTTGGAAATGACTATTTTTCAGGCGGCAATTCAAAGAGAGGATATTGCAACTATCACGGACGCAATCAATCTTACCTATAACACGGAATACTACAATGTCATTTCCGATATGTATTCGTGGGAGAATGTCGGCGCATATTTTGCGTCACATCAGGGATTTGATATTAGCGCAATAGGCGACCTCGCGGATTATATCGACTACGAAGCCTACGGAAAGGATTATGCCGATCAGCACGGCGGCAAGCTTGCCGAGGACGTTTACATAGAGGACGGCTGTACCGAGTGGACAAACGCATATAACGGTATGATTGAGAATATACCATCCGAATATATTGTTACAAAAGACGGCGAGAACATACAGTACGATTACAATTTTGATATTCAGCTTCAAGAATCAATGGAATTAGCGATGGAGATTGACGGATATTTACGCGGGTACGATAATGAATATGTATCAAAATATACTCACGCCGATGAACCGCCTGTCTATATTTCCAATTGCCTGATTGATAAATGCACGCTTGCCTTAAAGGATATGCTTACGGCGACAAATACAACGAAGGGCGACGCCCTTGTTGACAAGATATGCGAGTTTGAACAGAAATACCCTTGCGACAAATATATGATTTATCAGCTTAAGAACAGCGGCGAATTAAGGAATTACCGCTATGCTCCGTACAGCCTGCTTGAAAAACAAGGATTAGCCGTAAATAAAAACAACTACGAACAGACCTATGTACATTACCTTTCCGAGGACGCCACGCTTGAAAAGTTGTATACTTGGTTTAACACGGATATTCCGCAGGATTTTAAAGGACACAGTATGTCGGTATCGGATATTGTGGTGTTGCAGCGAAACGGAGAGGAAAAAGCCTATTACTGTGACAGCGCGGGATTCGTTGAAGCGCCGGAGTTCCTCTCGGAACAGACACAGCAGATTACACCCGATGACCGTATGACAGGTGAGCAGGTAAAAACGCCGCGCGGCAGCTTTTATGTAACGGAAATGACCGCCGAACAGATGAAAGCCGCCGGGTATGGACTTCATCATATGTCGGACGACGGGAAGTATCTTATTATGGGCAACGGTACACGCGCGTTTGCAGTAGCAGCCGAACAGCCGGAAAGCAATTTAGAAGCTGATAAACCAAAAGAAAAACAGCCTGATACTATAACCGTACTTGTCGTGGAGCCTATGCAGGAGCCGTATGTCAAGAAAATACCTGCGGGGCTTGAAGCGCTGCAAAAGGAAGTCGGCGGGACTATTGCCGCCGTATATCCGTCAGAAAAGCCTATTGCTCTTATCTGCAATGACGAGGGCAAAATCAACGGTATGCAGTTAAACCGCGCCTTGTACGATACGGAGGGTGAAATGTATGATATTGTGGCGGGTACATTCTTGATTGTGGGACTTGGCGAGGATAATTTTTCAAGTCTTACGCCCGATTTGCAGCGGCAGTTTATGAACAGGTTTAAAGAGCCTGAAATATTCGTAAGAATAAACGGAGATATACAAGCCGTTCACGTCAAGCCGTCAATCAGAAATGCTTTGAACAAACTGAAAAAGGAGCAGGACGGCAGAGATAAGCCGGAGCCGCAAAAGAAGCCGCCCAATAAGGAAATATGAGTATAATACGAATGACGCCCAAACAATTCCGCAGAACAAAGGCGCTGATTAAAAATCAATGCTGTAATTACTTTGACGGCGAATGTCTGCTGCTTGATTGCCCCTGTCCGCAGATGATTACATATTCACTTATCTGCAAATGGTATAGAAACGCCGTATTGCCGAACAGTCCCGAACTGTGTATAAGTATTATGAAACCCCAAAATACAAAGAAATGTGTCGTTTGCGGCAAAAGATTTATATATCATTCCAACCGTTCGAAATATTGTAATGCTTGCAAAACTACTGTTTTACGCAGACAAAAAGCCGAATATCAGAGAAGATACAGGAAAAGATAAATAATATTCAAGACGTGCACTCGCATACCATATGCGGCTGCACGTCTTATTTTTTTTACCGTCTTATAAGCGGTATAGTGGAAAAATAGAAAAGAAAAATACCGCATAAAATCAAGAGCTTTCAGGCTTAAAAGTCGGAAAGTAATATACTTTTATGCCAATCCTCAAAATTAACGGTCTAATGTTCCACTTTTTATAAAAAAAGTATACCTATTTAAAACAGGTATACCCTTTAAATTTTAAAAATCAAATTCTTTTATTAACGCAATATATTTCTTCAACATTTCCAATTGATTTTTGCTCATTCCCGAAATATCAGATTTCATCATTTGTAAAAACGTATTTATATAATTATCGTCTATATCTTCAAGAAACGCATCAATAGGAACGTCTAACTCTTTAGCGGCTAACATTATAGTCTCAAAATATGGATTATGACGACCTGATTCTATTCTTGAAAGATGATTGGGTGTTAAACCTATCTTTTCGGCAAGCTTCTCTTGCGTTAAATTTGCCTTTTGTCTGTAATACTGTATTCGTTGCCCAATTTTCAGAAATACAATATTGTTATCGCCTTTATTATCCATAGCTTTAGCCTTTCATACGACATATAATATATTTAGCCTAAAATTATAACTCTATGGATAATTGAAAATAGGAATAAAATCATTATCCATATCATATTTTTTCTTTACTTTCCATTATAGATGCGGAGTTAATGAAAATGTATAAAATACTGACGGAAAACTAAATCAATACTGAAAATCCACTTAAAACAGTTAGAAATCTTATCTGTTTTAAGGGGATTATTGTTAAACTTCATCTTTATTGTTTATACAATCATATTCAGGTTTATCGTTTAAAAATTCCATATAAGCTAACAGCATTTCTCGCCGCGTTTTTCCAAATTGCTTATACATAGAATTGATATTACTTTCAAATACTGTGCTGTCCGCAGTAACAAAATCCTTAACAAATTCATCTATTGACACATTAAGAGCGGCGGCAATGCGCGCGTATATTTCTAATCGACCTTCCTTTTTACCGCACTCTATTTCAGAAATATATTTTTCCGATATATTTGTCATTTCAGCAATATTTTGTTGGGAATATTGCTTTTTCTGTCTTATCTTTTTTATTCGTCTGCCGACAGCGACATAATCTAAATTTTCCATAAATTTTTACTCACTTTAAACACAAATTACATATTAGACTATTATACAATATTTTCTCACGCACAAAAATCCTCATTAGGTTATGGATTAGAACAAATGATAGATTTATTTTAAAAAATATATTGTTTTTTGTTTCTTTTTGTGATATAATTTATATTGTATGTATTTACAAAATTGAAGATTTGTGATATAATAACAGTGCTACACAAATTTTAAAGACTTCACATATGGTTTACGTTTGTTAAAAGAACGTAAGCCTTGCTTTCATACCATATGTGAATGTTATGAATTTGTGTAGCAACAAATTGCAAGCTGCGTTTTTTTAGTGCGTAGCTGTGCAATGCGGCTACGCATTTTTTATGTGGATAATAAAAAGAGCCGACCGGCTCTTAATGCAAGGCTTGGACAAGTTTTAATACCAATTCTCGGTTTTCCGCTGATAACTCTAACCAGTTGTCAATAAGGCATTTTAATTCAGGGGAAATAGGTACTATATCCTTGTTCTTGTCCTCTTTTTCATCATAAAAAAATTGTGACAGCGTAATTCCAAAAGCATTACAAATCAGTTGAAGTGTGTAAAGGCTTGGTGTAGTCTTTCGTCTGTACATATTTGATATGGCGCCGTCTGATAAGCCGGCTTCTTTGGTTATTTTATAGTCCGACCACCCATACATTTTTTGCAGTTCTTTAAGTCTATCCAGCACTTCCATTGTGATACCTCATACTTCACACATCTTATAATACATTATAACAGGTTTTTCGCTAAGATAATAGTAGAAAGATGTAAAACTAACGTGCTTTTTGTAAGATATATTATATACAATAATGGAGTATTTTATGAAAAGATTTAACATAATAGTATCATTTATATTGTCCGTCATATTATTAACAAGCTGTGTAACACAAGGCGAGCAGGAGTTAAGCAATCAACTATATTCACCTACTGTCGCTATAGAAAAACAAGAACATTATACTGATACCGTACCCGAAAATTCAACATTAGAGGTACATTACATAGATGTAGGACAGGCAGACGCAGCTTTGTTACAATGCGGTGATAATACAATGCTGATTGACGGCGGAAATGTCGCGGACAGCAGTTTGATTGTTGCTTATCTTAAAAAGCTAAATATAGAGCATATCGATTATATGGTATGCACTCACGCGCACGAGGATCACGTTGGGGGCTTATCCGCTCCCCTTTCCGTAATGCCTGTAGGTGCAATATACGCGCCTTCTGCCGAATCGGACAGTAAAGCGTATCAGACATTTAAACAAAAGGCTGCGGCTCAAAATTCGGAGATAATGCACCCGATAAATTATGAAAGATTTCCGCTCGGCAGTGCAACGGTAGAAATACTTGCCGCACCCGATAACGCGGATAATCTTAATAACACGTCAATCGTTTTAAAGATTACACACGGCAATAACTCTTTTCTGTTCATGGGCGATGCGGAGCGCGAGGAAGAACAGATATTATTAAATACGGGCTTATTAAAATCTGACGTCCTCAAAGTCGGTCATCACGGTTCGGACACCTCAACCTCCTATGTATTTCTTCGTGAGGTAATGCCGGAATATGCCGTTATATCGGTCGGTAAGGATAATTCCTATGGGCACCCCTCCGAAGCCGTATTAAGCCGTTTGAGGGACGCGGACGTTAAGGTATACCGAACAGATTTACAAGGCGATATTATCGCAAAGAGCAACGGCTCTAATATTACGATAACTACAGAGAAAAACGAGAATATACAAACAAATGAAACTACAGCGGCGCCAATGGAGAGCGGATATATCGGCAATAAAAATTCAAAAAAATTTCATCGTCCCGATTGCCGAACACTTCCGGCGGAGAAAAACCGCGTTCCGTTTTCAAGCCGCGAAGCGGCAATTAACAGTGGTTACAGTCCTTGCGGGAACTGTATGCCATAAAATAGGTAGCAATACATATTCTTGATATTTAACGGGTTTTCCCGTTGAAATAAATATTAAATTAACAGAAAGGACAATGAAAATGGCAGGCAAGAAAAAATGGTTTAATATGTCGCTTGATGAAAAAATCGAAGCAATAACGATTGACATTGATAATTTGAGCGAACAGTTAAAAAAGAAGAAAAAAACACTAAAAGAACTGAATGTTGAAAAACAGGCTGAAGAAAACAAAAAACTTCTTCAAGCAATCAGTGACAGCGGAATGTCGATTGACGAGGTTATTTCTTTAATTTCAGAAAACAATTAAGGTTAAACGTATGGAGGTATAGCGAAGGCTGTACCTCCGACACACCGACAAATAAGTGTAAGTTGCAGAAATGAGAGGTTATATATGAATAAGAATTTAACGGAAATAACCGCTACGGTATGTAATGAAACCGCCAATGCGTTAAATAGAATGGCGCAGACAAGCGTCTTGTCCGTTGGAGAGGTTATTGACAGATGCGTATTGAATATCACTGCCGATGACAGCGATATAGCGGCATTATTTATATGTGAATATATCGGAATGATAACCACAAATCAAATCAATGGCAGTTTTAATGATACATTGATTACGTTAATGGGCTATCTGACATTTGAGTTTATCCAAACAAATATGGATATGTTCGATATATTTTCGGAGCGATGGAAAGAGCAATACAAACGTTTGGTTTCAGATTATAATAACACTATTCAATTAGAAACAGCTGTAAGTCACAGGTTAATGCACGGCAGCGGTGTAAACAATGTTATGAATCAGTTGTGCGACGGTCTAAAGGAGCAGGTTTCAACGGGACAAGGCGTGTTTCGTACATACACAGAGGAAGAAAAAAATTATATTTTAAATGCGGAAAACTTTAATGAAATGATTTTACGAATTGACGAAAAAATCAAGGAAAGTAAAATTAAATTATCATAAAATCAAACGGTACAGTTACTTGGCTGCACCGTTTGTCTTATTCAAAATATTCGTTATGTTTCGCTGTACGCTGTATTGTCGCCTACGGAATTTTGCAGGGCTTCTAACAATAATCTCTTTGCTACAGTAAATTTCTCGCTTCCGACTGCGGGAATATGGCGGTAACAGGTATCAAGCGAAAATTGCTCGTCATAGTTGAACGACGGCTCGACAGTCCGGTAAATTTTTATGTACGCTTCTTTTACAGCCTGCATATAATCCTTACCGTTTTGAACGTCAACAATAATGTCGGCAAGCAGTACCCTTAATTCGTCCTCGGCTTGTTTGTAAGCTTCGGGTCGGAGCCGCATATCGCATACGGTACGGATTGCGTTCTGCGCGATTGGCGATAAATCGGTGTAGCTGTAGCCCTCTGTTTCATTTGCAATAACCGCTTTGCGTATAGCGGTGTTTGCCCTGCCGCAAGCAAGCGCATAGCCTAATCCGTCAGACGCTTCATCAAGATAAGGGCTTATGATGTTTTCCGTAATTTGAACTGCCCTCTCGTCAGCGTTCAGCGGCGTACATTCGCGCGGGATTGTTCCGGCAAAAGCGGTTGACGCTGATGTAATAATCGCGGCTGTTAATAATAATGTGATAATCTTTTTCATTGCAGTTCCTCCATTCTGTGACTGAAAATATTTTTTGTTATTATCATTGTATCACAGAATAAAGTCCGCGCCCAGCCGGAAAAATGCCGATTATTTAATTGTAAAGCTGTATAATGCGCCTAAACCGTCCCTTTTTTGGCAGTAAAAAACAGTTGCAAAAGCCTCAAAATTTGGTTTTTCGCCTGCTTATTTTTTTACAAACTTAAAAATCGTATTTTTCCTTCACTCCTGACATACCTCTAAACTCCGCCGTGGCATTTTCAAGATGAAAGATACCGAGCTTATAGCCGGTGTCATCATTGTATATTTTTTGCAGTGCAGGCGCATTGGCAAGAACCTTATTCGCTATCGTATAATCATTCTCAAACACAGCTTTGCCGTAATAACGCAAGAACTCATTTCCTACAGTGGCGCAAAATTCTACGTTGGAATTTAATTTCATCTGCTTAAAAACGTCCTTAAATTCGCCAACGCCGAAATATATTCTTTCTCCTTCAAGCATATGAAACCCTACAGGGCGGCATTTTGGTTTGTCTCCGTCCGTTGTGGTTAAATAGAATGTTCCCGCCTGCTCTAAAAAATCATTTACTTTCGCTAAATTATCCATAATCACTTGCTCCTTTTAATTTTTTGTGTTATAATATTACACGATAATTTTATATCGTACTATAATTATATATCCGATAATGCAAAATTACAAGTACGATTATGAAAAATACTTAGTATTGTAAAAGATACTAAAAGGAGTTCGCAATGGAAAAGGATTTATTCGGAGCTTGCCCGTTTGCAACAGCGCAGCGGCTTATACAAGGAAAATGGGCGGTGTTGATTATGCATCATTTAAGCTGTGGTCCGGTGCGATTTAACGAATTGCAAAGGAAAATGCCAAAAATGACACACGCGACGCTGTCAAATCAGCTAAAACAGCTTGAAAGTGAAGGCTTGATTGTGCGAAAGGAATATCCGCAAATACCGCCGAAAGTTGAGTACAGCCTAAGCGAAATCGGCGAGAAATTTAATCCTGTTTTGGAAAGTATTCAAAAGTGGGGATTAGAATATATTGAATATTTGAATAGATAGCCATGCAAAAACAAGTGCGTACCGATTTTTTCGATACGCACCTGTTTATTTTTTCTTTATTTATTTGACGCTAACAGTGTTTTCTTTTTTCGTGTAATACTCAGGTCGTAAGCACATATCACGGTATTGCAAAATTGCATTTTGTGAAATTGTGCGGCTAAATCGGAATAACCATAACTGTTTGTCTGTTTTGCAAGTACGGCGTTAAATATGGCATTGTTCGCCTTGCTCCAAGCGGACTGATAACCCAAAGCGCTTTGAACCTCGTCCAATATGCCGCCGATTAAATTTTCGGCGATTACAATATTATTTAATTGTAAAGCTGTATAAAGCGCCCAAATCATTCTATTTGCTGCGTTTTATCAGGGACAGCTTTTTGCGGTAAATTTAATATTGTATCTACATTCTTTTTAATAATATCCATTTCCGAAACTGTTTTTTTCTCTTGCTTGTATTTTTCATATAAGCTGCGCTGCTGCTCGTATTGCTGCGCATATTCGGAATTGACCTTTTCCAAAGTCGGTAGCTTGCCGTCCCGCTGAACGTCTGATAAATATTTATATGCAGCGTTATATAGTGTCAGCTCGCGCCGATGCTGTTTCTCAAATTCAGACTTATTCTTTGTACGCTTATATTCCGCATATACGGGACGCATTGATTGATATATGCTGATATGTTTTCGCAAAACGCTTGTGCCGCTCAGCTGCTTTTCAACCGCTTTCAGCTTTGCGGCTGTATCGTCAAAACTGATTTGTATTTCTGCAATTTTACTTTCCAATTCCTCATATGTTTTTATTCCGTGTTCGGTAAGAAAATTAAGCGTCTTTGAAGCCTGTTTAAGGTTATTGATTTTCGCCCAATGCTCATATCCCTTATTTTCCTGCGCCTTGATACTGTTCTGAATATCAATGAGAAGATTGATACCCTTGCGCTCAAATTTCGGGCGGCTGCGTTGTTTCTCAATACGCTTCTTGATAGCCTCGACCGTGTAATTATCGCCCAATGTTTTTGAACGCATAAACTTTTGACGCTCACCGTTGCAGAACGATATATTTTTATTCTGGCGCTTGACCGTATATCCGGCAAGCTCCATACGCAGAATAAAATCCTCAAAGTCAATGGATCGCTTGATTGCCTTATCAATAGTCTGCCGAAGCTGTGATTTCCAGCTCCCGCCCGCCTTATCTGCGGTATATTCGGCATAGCTTCTGCCCTTATTAACATTCGGCTCGATAACGGATAAACCATACTCCCTGCACAGCCTGTCGCTTGTACGCCTGATAAAACGATATGTACTTTTGTTGGAATGATACTTTTTATAATCCACAAAATTAACCGTGTTAAAGATAATGTGATTATGAATTGAATTTTTGTCAATATGCGTTGTGAGTACAAATTCATATTTGCCGCCCAATACTTCCTCCGCTAATTTCATTCCGATTTTGTGCGCCTGCTCCGGCGTGGTTTCACCGGGCGCGAACGACTGTATCAAGTGCCGCGCTAAATGCGTTCCGATTTCTCTCGACTGCTTCCGCGTCCATTCAAATTCAATATCTGCGGTTTCGGGCGCGCAGCCGAATGAGGAAACAAGCAGCCTGCCGTCCGTCTTTTCAGGGTTGAGGATATAATCGAGAGCTTTTCTCAATGTAGACTTGATAGGATGCGTCTTTGTAATTGCCATATCTCGTCAAGCCTTTCCTTTATTTCTTCAATATCCGTTTCATATGCGCGGCTTGTGGAATTAACGCGCTTTGCAATTTGATTGATATTTTTACCGATAGCTTGAAGCTCTTTGGTAAACTCCTTTACGTTAGAAGTGTCGGTGTAAATAATATATCCGTCAATCGCCATTTTCCGCAGATACGCGCCGAGCTGCTTTGTGGGAATGAGTGACATTTTCTGTTCAATCAGTTTTCGTTCTTCCTCGGTTACTCGGAATTTTATTTGTATATTTCGTTTTAAATTTCCCATTCTTGACCTCCGTAAATTTTCAGATACGCCCTAATATAAGGGTGTGGGATTATCCCACGAATAATGGTAATTTCACAGTCGGCATAAATTGCCATATCGTAAAGCGGTACCGCTTTGCTGTGCTTGCTATTCCATAGAAATACCCCTTATATATAACTATCGTGTAAATTATTGCATTTGAAAAATTCTTTAGAGAAATAATTAAAATTATACAAGTACGCCCCTGTTATGACTTGCAAAACAGGGGCGTATTCTTATTTTATCTTTATCTGAAACATACCGTTTGGAGTTATCTCAAATTTCAATGTTCGTATATATTTATCAATAAAATTCCTGCGTTCTGCCGGAGTGGGTTCAATGCGGCAGCTTTTATATATGCTGTCAATAAAGGTTTTATAATTCATATATAATTGAAACGAATCATTATATATATTGCTTCTGTATAGTTTTTGTTCTTCCGTTGTAGCTGTTTCCTCTTATTCGTCCTGTAACAATTTATAATTAATTTATGGCTTCAAATATCTTGACCTCAGTCGCAAAGTCCTGCACTTTATAGTCGATTTTTATTCCACGATACATAAGCATATCACCACCATATATTTCACCTGTTTTTATATCTCTGTACTGCTTATTCGGAGTAAGCCCCTGCAATTTGAGCTTGGGATTTTTCGTCTGTGCCACGGAAAGCACCTTACAAGCAAACAAAAACACCTGTTTTTTATCTTTTGATACTATGCTCCAAGCACAGTAATTCTCATCATACGGATTTTGCAATCTGTACAAATCGCCGTCACGCATAAGCGGACGAAGCTGTTTTTCAAATTCAATTTGCTGTTTTATTTCCTCAAATTCTTCATCTGTTGCCTTTGTTATATCAAGCTCGTATCCGAATGTTCCCATATATGCTACATCGCCTCGTGTTTTCAGGCTTGTAATACGTCCGCACTGATGATTTGGCGACGCGGTAATGTGACTTGATATAGAATAAACCGGATAACACATTGAGGTTGAATACTGTATTTTAAGCCGTGATACTGCGTCTGAATTATCGCTCGTCCATATCTGCGGCATATATGCAAGCACACCTGCGTCAAAACGTCCTCCGCCTGCGCTGCATCCTTCAAAAAGTACATTCGGAAAGGCAGAGGTGATTGCTGACATAACCTTATAATAACCGAGAGTATATTTGTGATTATATCCCGGACACGGCATATCTGTTATCTGTCTGTTCATATCCCACTTCACATACTCAATGTTTGCTTCTCTTAGAATTGCGCTTACAGCGTCTATTACATAATCACTATCCACAACTTAAGCGCATCACAGATTTCGTCTTTTATTATGATGA
>JAUNPN010000070.1 GCA_030536655.1 bacterium
TTTTGTATGATATGACGGAAAATATGCAAGTTCAATGCGTGCTAAGCCGTTAGGAGTTAATTAATCAGTGGTTCCTTAAAGCTCGACTATAGCCTCAACCTCAAGCAGAACATCCTTCGGAAGCTTTGCAACCTCAACGCATGAACGCGCCGGATACGGCTCTGTAAAATACTTTGCGTAAATCTCATTAATCTTACCAAAGTCGTCCATATTCTGGATAAAAACAACCGTCTTTATTGTATTGTCGATTGACGCGCCTGAAGCCTCAATGAGGTTCTTTACGTTTGTGAATGCCTGTTCAGCCTGCGCCTCAACGCCCTCCGGGATTTCTGAGGTCTGAGGATTAAGCGGAATTTGTCCGGAGGTGAAGAGAAGGTTTCCGGCTTTAATTGCCTGTGAATAAGGTCCGATTGCAGCCGGAGCCTTGTTTGTTGATACTTGTTCCATTTTTATATATCTCCTTTGTTTTAAATTAACTGAATCTTATCAAATATCCTGCCGCGGCTGTCATAACAAAAAATCCGAGCAGAACTCCGTATAAAGTTTTGTCAGCAGGAACCCATGCCCACTGTGTCCTTAATGCTTCATAGGTTAATATTGCAAATATTGCAGCGCCGCATATAAGAAGAATAATCAGCGATGTTATTGAAATCAGCGATAAAGCGGTTCCGATAAGAGCTATGACTGAAAACGGCAGAGCAGTTAATGCCAATCGTTCACAGAAGGAAGAGTAGCTCGTGCTTTTATCGCGGAATATGAATCTTCCCATAGAGAAAAATACTCCGGTATAAAGAAAGAACGCAAGCATACCGCCTATGGCGCCGGATAAAATCGTCAGCAGCATATACATAATGGTTTTATATCCGTTAATACCGTTGAAGGCAAGAAGATTACCCAGTATTGCCAACGGTCCTCTTGCGGTATGAGTGGTGATAAAGAATATACACAGCCATGCAAGCGCGCCCTGAATTGCCCATAGAATAACCATCTGCCAAAGGCTCATGCTTTTCGGATTCATTACAGTCTGAACCGGCGACCGGAAAGCGTTCAGCAAATAATGCCAAAAACCTTTTCCGAATGGATTTTTATTCGCACCCGATGTGCGTTTTGCGTAACGCCGTGCCTTTGCATTTTCGCATGCGCGTCGGAAATGGCTTTCCTGTTTGGTGTAACCGGTACGGTATTCTGTGCGTGTCGGGTCATTATATGCCGAACCGCCGTAGCCTGCGCGGTTTTCGGCAGAATTGTTTCTGTTTTTACCGTGAGCGCGGTTATCTGAACTTTTGTGTGTGCTTTTTTTACTGTTTTCTGATGTAGCTTCTGTGTACCCTGTTTTAGGGTCTGATGCTTTTCTGTGCTCGGCGCTTTGGCGGCAAGTGCATTTCTCGCCGGGTGCAAGCTCTTTGCCGCAGTAAATACAGCTTCTCATATAACAATCTCCCTTTATGAATTCCTCATTATCCGGCATATCAAGCATATTAATTTTGTTTCGGCGGATAATGAGTGCACTGTTTCTCAGAGCTTATCCGCAGTACAGACTGCTTGCCGGTTTCCCGTCATATCGCCCCAAAAATCTTCGGCATACGCTGATGCATCGGATATTGGGAATAATCTGACCGGAGGACTTGCAAAGCAAGCCATAGGTGAACCGTAAAAAGCTCAACGCAGCAGGAAAAAATCCGGCTTCGCAATATAGACTTTTTAATTACGGATAGTCTCTTAAAATATTGTCTGTAATATATATTTTACTCCAATTGTTTGTATATGTCAATTATCTAATGTAAATTTTATGTTAATTAATTTGCGGTAATTACATTTTTTATACTGATAAGTTTTTCCGCAAGTCCGGTATACCTTTCGTGGTATGTGTTGTTGTAGGTCATATTTGCAATGGTTTTCTCGCTTCCGACAAGAATGACTATCTTTCTGGCTCTTGTGACAGCTGTATAGAATAAATTCCTGCTCATCAGCATTGGATTGTAGCTGCATACCGGCATAAGCACCATCGGAAATTCGCTTCCCTGGCTCTTGTGTACGGTTATTGCATAGGCAAGGTCAATGTCTTCTAAATTTGTAAAAGGATATTCAACCTTTTTATCCTCGTCAAAAACTATTTCCATGTATTTGTCATGTTCGTTTATATCTGCTACTATACCCATATCTCCGTTGAATATACCCATTCCGTCATCTCCGTCGCTGCGGGTGTAGGGAATATCATAATTATTTCTTGTCTGCATAACTTTGTCGCCGATACGGTAGACAGTATTTCCGTAACGATGCTCCTTTTTGCCGGGAATAGGCGGATTTATGCTGTTTTGTATTAATTTATTAAGATTAATTGTTCCGGCGACGCCCTTTTTCATCGGTGAAAGAACCTGTATGTCGCTTATCGGATTTATACCGTAGCTTTTCGGCAGCCTGTGCTTATAAAGATCGACAATTGTAGCGGCTGATTGTTCAATGCCGGTTCGTTTAAGGAAGAAGAAGTCGTTCGTTTTTACCTTAAGCTCCGGCAGCTCTCCGCGGTTAATGCTGTGCGCATTGGTAATGATAAGGCTTTCTTCCGCCTGGCGGAAGATTTTGTTTAATTCTATAACAGGGACAACCTTGCTTTCGATTATATCCCTTAAAACATTTCCGGCGCCTACTGAAGGAAGCTGGTCGCTGTCACCCGAAAAAATGAGTCTTGCACCGTGCTTTACCGCCCGCAGGAATGAGGACATAAGCTTTATGTCAATCATACTTACCTCGTCAAGAATAATGACGTCTGCGGTAAGGGGATGCTCCTCATCGTGTATGAATACCTGAGCTCCGCCGGTCATCTGGGTTCCGAGCAGACGATGAATTGTTTTTGCTTCAAGCCCGGTTACTTCAGACATTCGCTTTGCGGCTCTGCCTGTGGGGGCTGCAAGAGCAATGTTAAGATTTAAGGCGTTAAGCAGCTTGATGATTGTTCGGATTGTGGTGGTTTTTCCGGTACCCGGACCTCCTGTTAAAATCATAATTCCGGAGGATAAGGCTGTTACAGCGGCGTTTCTCTGCTGCGGTGCAAGCGTTATATCCGAATTCGCTTCATAGTCATCAATAGTTTTTTCTGCCGCTTCTATAGTCATTGTATGCTTGGGTACAGCTGAAGAAATGAATGCAAGCCGCTTTGCGACATGAGCTTCTGCCTCGTGGAATGAAAAAAGATAACAGACGTCTTCTTTTTCAACAATATCCATAATAACAGAGCGGTTGGATACCAGCGTTTTCAAGCCGTTTTCGGCTTCCTCCTCCGTAATGCACAGTCTGTAAACTGTTTCTTCAAGCAGAAGCCGTTTCGGAAGATAGACATGCCCGCTGCTGTAAGCGGCTTCATTCAGTATATATTTTATACCGGAGCAAATACGCTGAGGCGAGTTTTTCGGCAGACCCATATCATTGGCTATTGTGTCGGAGGTTATGAAGGAAACGCCTTCAATACGGTCAGCGAGCAGGTATGGATTTGCCTGAAGCAGCGTAACCGCGCCGGAGCCTAATGCAAGCTGAACCTTTACCGCAAGCGAGGGACTGACGTTGTAGCGCTGAAGGAACATTACTATATTCTGCATAGATTGCATTTCCGCATAAGCGGCGCTCATTCGGTTGGCATTTTCCATGCTTATGCCTTTGATTTCGGCAACTCTCTGCGGCTCCGCAAGCAATACATTTAATGTATCCGCGCCGAATGCCTTGACAAGCTTTTTTGCGGTTGCCGCGCGTATGCCCGGTACAACTCCGGAGGAAAGATACTTCAGAATAGATTGTTCATCTGTAGGTGCGACTACGGAGTATTCGAGAACTTTAATTTGCTCGCCGTAGTCAGGATGTGTTGTCCAGGTTCCGCTCAGCTGTATATGCTCGCCCTCGGAAAGTCCGGGCATCGTTCCGGTTGCGGTCACAAGTTCATTGTCATCTGTGTGTATGTCGCAGATTGTATAGCCGTTGTCCGGGTTAGAATAAATCACCTCCTCAACGTCGCCGTTTATTGTGACACATTCCATATAATTCAGTCCTTTCAGTAAGATTTTGTTGTTACCGGGATTTTTGTACCGTCAAAGCCGGTAAATACAGCTCCGATATTTTTTAAGTGACGCAGATATAAAATGTGGCTCGGCGTAATTCTTTCGCCTGCACAAAGCACCGGAATTCCGGGCGGATATGCGGTGATTGTCTGCGCGCATATACAGTCTATGCTGTCAGTCATTCTCAGATATTCGGTATCCGAGTAAAAGGCGGATTGGGGGTCAACATAACGCTCTCTTGCGGAGGGAGGGAGAACCTTATGCGGCTCCTTTCTCAGGGTAAGACCGGCAGATATCGAATTAAGCGCGTCATAAAGACGTTCAAAATCAGTTCTCGTATTTGATGGCGAGGCTATAAAAACTACATTTACACTGTCTGCCATTTCAGCGTCAATCCCAAATTTATTGGAAAGAATATCATATATTTCAAAGCCGGAGGTTTCAAATATGCTGAAATTAATTACAATTCTTGTCGGGTCCTCGTTTTCGACAAACCGCAGCATGAGTAAATCCGAAAGTCTTTTACGAAAATCATTGCAGTAATCGATAAGTCTGTTCCATGCGGCACCGTTTTCAAGACAGGCGCGGGCAATATCTGCCGAAGCGGCAATCGGATACGATGGACTTGAAGTCTGAAACATTTCAAGAGCGGCGCGAAGTCTGCGCTTGTCTATAAGTCTGCTTTTTACATGAAGAAATGCCGCGCCGGTAAGTGCGTTAAGGGTTTTATGCGCGCTGTTCACTGCGGCGTCGGCGCCGCATTGAAGAGCAGTCTGAGGAAGTCTGTCGGATGCAATGAAATGTGCTCCGTGAGCTTCATCTACAAGCAGAGGAATACCGTGTTTATGACAAGCCTCCGAAAAACGGCGGATATTACGGCATATACCATAGTAATTCGGCGATGTTACAAGTACTGCGGACACGTCCGGGCAGTTATCCAGCATAGTTTCAATATCCTCATCATCACAGGGAATAAGACTTTCAGGATCAAGAGCGGCGGGAATGAAGCGCAGCATGTAGCCGCATAGCGCGCATGTATTAATAACGCTCATGTGGCAGTCCGAGCTTACAAGAACGGTTTCACCCGGTCGGAGCGCTGAGGAAAGCATTGCCTGAATTCCCGCGGTCGAACCGCAAGTAATTATGTAGCTTTCGTCTGATTTATACAGATTCGCAAGCAGCTTCTGCGCGCTGCTTACGGTTTCGTCATCGGAACGCCTGAGATTAAGTGTGCCGTCAAGCTCTGTAACATCGAGGTCAATCAGGTCCGGCTCAAGTCCTCTGCCGTTTTTATGACCCGGCATCGCAAAAGGAACCCTGTCGGAAGCATGGTATTTTTTTAATTTATTATATATTGGTGTGTTCATATGCTGCATCCTCCGTATCAATTACAATTATCCAATACTAATGATACCACAAAATACTCTTTTCGTCAATGATAAATAAACAATATATATTTGACAAAGACATATAAATGTGGTATAATGTCCGAAGAAACACTGTTAAAGCGGTTATTTTCTATAGATGCCGTATTACGGCACAGGAGGATAACGTGAAAAATACGCTGCGCATCTTGCCTCCTTTCGTAACTTGAAGTATACACATACGTCGGCGTTCCTCAAGAAGGCAACCTGCTTGCGTCTTTTCCGCGTTAACTGTTTGAGTTGCCGCTTTGCGGCAAAATGGGAGATTATAATGAAAAAATATATTACAGCGTTTATTGCAGCCATGCTGCTTTCGGCGCCCTGCGCGAATGCGATGCGCGGTGAAGAAATTCAGATTCATGTGATTGTCGGGGGACAGGAAATTAAGTTTGAGGATCAGAAACCGATAATCATCGCCGGCAGGACGCTGCTTCCGATCCGCGGAGTTATGGAGGCCATGGGGAAAACGGTTTCATGGAACAATGATGAAAGATGCGCCGTGATTACTGACGGAAGAACAACAATAAGCCTTGGCATAGGCAATAATATAATGAAAAAAACTATTACGAACGGTTTCGGGGTGATTTCATCCGAAACAGAGCTTGACACCGCTCCTATAATACTTAATGACAGAACCTGTCTGCCTGTAAGGGCGGCGGCAGAGGCTTTCGGTGCGGAAGTAAGATGGGACGATGCGTCAAAAACGGTTTTCATTGACGGAGGACAATAATGCTTAAACAAACAGCCGCCGCTGCGGCGGTTATTGCATGCAGTATGTTTGCAACAGCAAGTGCAGCGGGAGATATAGAAATTAAAAAGACGGGTTTGGTTATTGACGGTGAGGTTCATGACTTTACAGATACACCCTTCAAACAGGACGGTGAGGTATATGTGCCGCTTGATGAGGCTTTGCCAGCATGCGGCTATACGCTGGGGTGGGATGTTTCAATAAATGCTGCAAGATGCGAAAAAGACGGTTTGCCGGATTCGGTTATTTTCGGCAGCGGGGATACTCACCTTATAGGGTACGGAATGTACAGATACAGTCATCCCGTAATAAATGTTGACGGGAAATACTTTATCAGCACCGATTTGTTTGCTGATGCATCAAATTCGGAGGTAAGTATTGGTGATAATATATTAGCATGGCATATTCCGGATAAATACCGGATAAAAGAACTGAATGTTCAGAAATATGGAAATGAAATAGTTCTTAACAGAAGCTATATTTTTGAACCGGTATCAGTAAGCTCGCAGAGTGCGGCTAAATATGCGGATATTGTAAATCGGATTGCAGAAAAAATTCCCGATGTTAATGTTTATTGTATGCTCATGCCTGATTCGGGTGAAATTTATGCACCGGAAAAGTATTACTGCAATCAGAATGCGGCGATTGAATCGGTTTTTGACAAGCTGGTTAATGTAACGCCGGTTCGCACTGCAAATATTCTGTACAACCATGCGAGTGAGGATATTTATTTCCGGACTGACCATCACTGGACTCAGCGGGGAGCGTATTATGCATGGAAAGCTTTTATGGAGGTTAAGGGCGAAAGCGTACCCGGACTTGAAGAATTCAGGGTCGATATATCGGAAAACTTTACCGGCTCATTTGCTAAGAGCTTAGAGGGAGTATCCGGCGGTAAAGCACTCGATAATACATATGAGCGATTGGAAAAGTTTTTGCCGCTCTGTAATAATGAGGCATGGGTCTATGATGATATGTACCAAAAAAAGTTTGCAGCGTCTATTCCTATTGTAAAAACGGAGTCGTATGATTACGGCTGCTTCCTGTACGGCGACTGTCCGCTTACGGTTATAAACGGCGGAGTCAAAAATGGAAGAAAAATTGCTGTTTTCAAGGAGTCGATGGGAAATGCGCTTGCGACATGGGCGCCGAATAATTATGAAACAACATATATTGTTGATATAAGAGCGTTCCGTGACGGAAGCTTTGATGTTGCGGAATTTTATGATTTGTATCATTTTGACGATTTGCTGATTGAAAGCTACCCAACTACGATAGAAAGTGAAGATTTAAGGGCAGGACTTGCTTCTCTTATCGGGAAGAAAAATTAACGGACTATTCGTAATTACATAAGTGCATGTTACAAAGTCGGATTTTTGGGGCAATATGACGGAAAATCTGACTGTGTTCACTGCGTACTATATTTAATCAGTGCTTCCTTAAGCGAATGACGGTAAAAGACGCAGCAAAATTCATTTGAGTTTTTGCTGCGTCTTTTTTAACCGCATTGCTGCGCGCTGATTGCGGGCGGAAGCAAACCGGCGGTGAACTGCTGTATTATACTGAATTAATGTGAAGTATATTTTGACAGCCGTGCAAAAAGAGGAATGAGATTGCAGCCTAAAGCGTTTCCCAAAATAACCGCGGTAAAGTACAGCGGCGCGGATTCGGGATTATGGCAGCCGCTTATGAAAAAATATGACATATCGGCAACACAGTGGTTGAAGCCGCACAGGATAAATACCATTACAGGCATCACTACTGCAAATAAACCTGATATAAAGTCTCTGTTCTGCGAAGCGCGTTTGCTGCCTTCGACAGCGGAATACATCAATATTCCGCAGAATACGGCAAGAATAAACATACTGACGGGGGAGTCGCTCATTTTTGAAGCCATAACGGCAGAAGCCTTTTCGCTGAATGAAACGCCGAACCTTGTAAAATAAAGAAGTGTTCCGCCGAGTGCGGTACCTATAATATTTCCGATGATTGTAAGCCCGACTTCAATAAGATATGAAGGCGGGTTTGTTGAAATATATCCTGCCTTGCCCGTGTAAAGTCCCAGTTTGAATCGGATTATAAGGAATAGTCCGAGACTGAACAGGAATGCGCCGAGTGCTTTTGATTCAACGGACATACTTACCGCGCAGCCGATACAAAGCAAAATTCCCGAGGGAACCGCGTTGATAATATTTGATATAAATTGATTTTTAGAGTTATGCTTGCTCATTGGTGAAATTCCTTTCAATAGTAATGTTATTTCCGGAGTATATCCGTAATTAAAGAAGTGCATATTGCAAAGCCGGATTTTTTTTCTGCTGAGGTGAGCTGTAAACAGCTCGCCTATGACTTGCTTTGCAAGTCATCCGGTCAGATTATTCCAAAAATCCGGCGCATTAGCGTATGATGAGGTCTTTTGGGGTAATATGACGGAAAATCGGCAAGAGGCGCTTAATTTACGGACAGGCTCTTAATTGATTGTGCTTTGGAATATATACAGCCGCAGTAATTCTGGCGGTATAAATTATATTCGGCAGACAGTTCACAGGAACGTTTATAGCCGCCGCGCTTCTTGAAATCGGAAAACAGATAAGGAATACCGTATTCCTCTGACAGCTCTGAGCCGATTTCATTAAGCTTTTGCGAATTCTTGTGCGGACTTATCGAAAGTGTGGTCGAAAAATATTCAAATCCGTTTTCCTTTGCGTATTCTGCTGTTTTTCTCAGCCGAAGCTCATAGCATTTAAAGCACCTTTCGCCCCCTTCCGGAAGCTGCTCCATTCCCCTTGCGATTTCAATGAACCTCTCATGCTCGTATTCTGCGCGTATCAGCTCGACATGGCCGGAAAGAGGCATCTCATGAATAAGCCGTTCAAGCTCGCTGCCGCGGAATATAAGCTCGCTTTCGGGTGAGATATTCGGATTGTAAAAATACATTGTCATGTCAAACACAGAGGCGAGGTATTCCATAACATAGCTTGAGCACGGCGCGCAGCAGGCATGCATCAGAAGCCGCGGACGTCTCTTGGCATCGGTTATTTTTTTTATTTCTCTTTCAAGTATAATCTGATAATTTTGTTTCATTAATAAATCCATCCTTTTATACTGTTTCCTTAATTATACCAGATAATAATGAATTTAGCAATAAAAAAATTTAATAAAAATTAAAAAAAATACTTGACAAATTTGTTTTTGTATGGTATAATGGTCGGGATAAGAAAATAAAGCAGAGTATATCCGCTCTCACCGACAGCGCTTCAGCTCACCGGTAAAATAATACGCTTCTTAACTTTAAAGTTGGGTGTAGTTTGTATGCGGATGCTTTGCATCCGTTTTTTTAGTATGCGATAAGCGAATATATTTAGGGAGGGATTAACAATAGGAAAGAATGAGCTGCAGATAAACGAGCAGATCCGTGATAATGAGGTACGTGTCGTTTCCGGAAACGGTGAACAACTGGGCGTAATGAGCGCCAGAGCAGCACAGGGGCTGGCAAATGAAAGAGGTATGGATCTTGTAAAAATTGCTCCTCAGGCAAAGCCGCCGGTGTGCAAAATTATGGACTATGGTAAGTATAAGTTCGAATTGGCAAAGCGTGAAAAGGAAAACCGCAGAAACCAAAAGATTGTTAATATCAAGGAGGTGCAGTTATCTCCGTCAATCGATACTAATGATTTTAATACTAAATGCAGAAATGCAATGAAGTTCCTTTCGAAGGGAGATAAGGTAAAGGTTATTGTGCGTTTCCGCGGACGCGAGCTCAGCCATTCTGAAATTGGTTACACGCTGCTGAATAGGTTCGCAGAGCAGGCTAAGGAAGCGGGTACGGTTGAAAAGCCGGCAAAGCTTGAGGGCAGAAATATGACAATGTTTCTTGCACCGTTATCATTAAAGTAAATTATTATAAAGGAGTTGTAGAACTATGGCTAAGACTAAGATAAAGACACATAGAGGCGCAGCCAAGAGATTTAACCTTACAAAGAACGGCAAGGTTAAGATGAATAAGGCTTTCAGAAGACACATTCTTAATAAGAAGACAACAAAGAGAAAAAGACATTTAAGAAAGCAGGCATACTGCTCAAAGGCAAATGCTTCGGTAATCAAGAAGCTTATCCCGTACAAATAATTTCTGAAAGAGAGGTAATCTACAATGGCAAGAGTTAAAGGTGCTTTAAATACAAGAAAAAAACATAATAAGATTTTAAAGCTTGCTAAGGGCTTTAGAGGCGCTGAGAGCAAGCAGTACAGAGTTGCGACACAGGCAGTTATGCGTTCAATGCAGAATGCTTACGTTGGCAGAAAGAGAAAAAAGAGAGATTTCAGACGTCTTTGGATTGCAAGAATTAGCGCTGCAACAAAGATGAACGGCATGAACTACTCGACTTTTATGGACGGATTAAAGAAGGCCGGTATCGAGATGAACAGAAAGGTTCTCTCAGAGATTGCTATTGCTGATCCGGCTGCATTTACAAAGCTCGTTGAGGCTGCAAAGGCGGCACGTGCATAATTACGTAACCAATACAAAAGCTTCACTAAGGTGAAGCTTTTGTTGTTGGAATATATTACGCATACAGGAGGAAGAAATGCTTATAGATTTTCATACTCACACCTTCCCGGAGAAAATTGCCGCAAGGACGATTGAAATTCTGCTTTCAAACATTGTAAAGATGGGTATGGCGGAAGCCGTTGCTTACAATGATGCGACTGTTCCGGGACTGATAAAATCAATGGATGAATACGGCGTTGACTATTCGGTTGTAATGCCGATAGCTACGACAACGCGTCAGAGCGTCACCATAAACAATGTTGCCGCTGAAACAAATTCTATGGACAGACTGTTTTCATTCGGCTCGCTCCATCCTTTGCAGGAGGACTGGGAAAGCACACTTTATGATATAAAGGAAAAGGGACTCTTGGGAATAAAGCTTCATCCGGAGTATCAGCAGTTTTTTATTGATTCAAAGGAGTCTGTCAGAGTTTTAAGACTGTGTGAAAAGCTTGGACTGCTTGTAACGCTGCATACCGGTCAGGATGTCGGTATGGCGAAGCCTGTCCACTGTATGCCCGCGGCATTGCGCCGCGTACTCGATTATGAGGTCGAGGGGTCGAATATAATCGCGGCCCACATGGGCGGATGGCGCGAATGGGACGGCGTGGAAAAATACCTTTCCGGTACTCCAATAATGCTTGATACGGCATATGTAAGCAAGGATTTGCCCAAAGCGCAGTTTGAACGTATTGTGAGAGAGCACGGAGCGGATAAAATCCTCTATGCAACTGATTCACCGTGGGAAAGACCGGATATGACACTGGAATATATTAACTCAACATCTCTTACAGAAAGCGAGAAGAAAATGATATTTTCGGAAAATGCAAAAAAACTTTTGAAAATATCATAAAAGGTATTGTTTTAAACGGAAGAATAATGTATAATATAATTATATTATATATTATTTTTAATGAAAGGACAAAGGAAAATGTTCTCTGACGATATCAGTATAGATTTGGGAACAGCTTCAGTGCTTGTCTATGTAAAGGATAAGGGCATAGTGCTTCAGGAGCCGACGGTTATTGCAGTCGATAACGAAACAAAGGAAGTCAAAGCTGTGGGCGAGGCTGCTGTTGAGATGCTCGGAAGAACTCCGCCGAATATATCGGCAGTGCGCCCGCTGATTGACGGCGTTATCTCTAATCTTACGCTTACACAGGAGATGATTCGGTATTTCATGTCCAAAATCCGTACAATACGTTTGCTTCATCCGCGTATTATGATGTGTGTTCCGTCCGGAATAACCGACGTTGAGCAGCGGGCTGTGATTGAGGCGGCGCGGGATGCGGGCGCGAGGGATATTTATGTCATAGAAGAACCGGTAGCGGCAGCGCTCGGTGCCGGACGGAATATATCGGAGGCAAGAGGTACTATGGTCGTTGACATCGGCGGCGGTACGACAGATGTTGCAGTTATTTCTCTCGGCGGCATAGTGGTAAGCCGTTCTCTGAAAATTGCGGGCGATGAGATGAATGAAGCGGTAACTCGGTATATGAAACGCAGAATGAATTTATATATCGGACCGCTGACTGCGGAGAGAGTAAAGCGTGAAATCGGCAGTGTTGTTGAACGCACTGAAGATAAGGTCTGTGAGGTCAAGGGCTTAAGCGTTATAACCGGACTTCCGAGGTCGGTCAAGGTCAGCGCGAATGATATTCATCGTGAATTTGAGGATTATCTTTATAATATTATAGAACGTATACGTGAGGTGCTGGAGGCAACTCCGCCGGAGCTGCACGGAGATATAATAGAAGACGGTATACTGCTTACCGGCGGCGGCTCCTTAATATATGGTCTTGACAGACGTATTTCAGAGGCAATAGGTGTAAAATGCAGTATTGCCGATGATCCTATCGAGTGCGTAGCGAGGGGAGCCGGAATCGCGCTTGAAAATATAGACACAGCTGAGGACCCGACACATATATATCATAAAAAAGCATATATCCGTGACTGATACGGATTTGAATAAGAAAGGAAAGAAATTATGTTATCAAATATGGATGTTCAGAAGATTCTGCCCCACCGTTATCCGTTTCTTCTTATTGATAAAATTGCGGAGATGGAGGAAGGAAAAAGCATAAAAGCGATTAAAAATGTAACAATAAATGAGCCGTTTTTCCAGGGACATTTCCCGGGAAATCCTATCATGCCGGGAGTGCTCATTTGTGAGGCGCTGGCTCAGGCGGGGGCGGTAATGCTGCTTTCGATGCCTGAAAACAAGGGCAAGCTTGGTGTTTTTACCGGCATCAATAACTTTAAGTTCCGGCGTCAGGTGGTACCGGGCGATACTTTGGAGCTGAATGCCGAGCTTGTTACATACCGTCACAGTATGGGCAAGGCAAATGTGAAAGCAACTGTAGACGGGCAGGTTGCGGCTATGGGAGAAATCAGCTTTGCGGTTATCGAAAATGCAGCAAAAGAATAATCTTGTACATGAAGATGAATGCATAGATGACCTCCAGAACGGAGGTCTTATGCTTATACAGAAAAAGAGAGGCTTCAAGTTTGGCATAGATGCTGTGCTGCTTGCGGATTTTGCAAAGGAACCCTATGCAAAACGTGTGCTTGATCTATGCACCGGAACGGGTATAATTGCGGTGCTGCTTGCGGCGAAAACTGCGGCGCCGAGGATTGATGCTGTTGAAATTCAGCCGGAAATATGTGATATGGCGCGGCGCAGTGTAGAATATAATTCGATAGGCGACAGGGTGCATATTATTGAGGGCGATTTAAAAAACGCGGCTGAGCTTTATGGAAAGAATGTCTTTGATAAGGTTACGGTCAATCCTCCGTATATGAAAGCGGGCGCGGGAATTATCAATAAAAGTGACACAAAAACAATATCAAGACATGAGGTCCTGTGTACATTGGAGGATGTAATAGCTGTGGCTGCGTCTGTAATGAAAACAAAAGGACATTTTTTTATGGTACATCGTCCGTCAAGACTGGCGGATATAATTTGGCTTATGCGCGGGCATGGGCTTGAACCGAAACGGCTGCGTTTTGTTTATCCTGCCGCGGGCAAAGCGGCAAATCTTATGCTGATAGAGGGCGTGAAGAACGGCGGCAGCGAGCTGAAGCTTATGGAGCCTCTTTATGTATATGACAGTAACGGGAGCTATTCTGAAGAAATAGATAAAATATATGGGAGAATATGAAATGGCGGGAACACTATATCTGGTAGCTACGCCGATAGGAAATCTCGGCGATTTTTCGCCGAGAGCGGCAGAGGTGCTTAGTTCTGTGGATTTGATTGCGGCAGAGGATACGAGAAGGACATTGCAGCTGATGAACCATTTTGGGATTACAAAGCCTCTTACCAGCTACCATGAGCATAACAAAAGAACAAAGGGAGAATATATCGTTTCACTGTTAAAGGAAGGCAAGGACATTGCTCAGGTTTCAGATGCGGGAACCCCGGCGATTTCCGATCCGGGTGAGGATTTGGTTAAGCTTTGCATTGAAAATGATATAACTGTAACGTCTGTTCCGGGACCGGTTGCGGGAATAAACGCACTTATACTTTCGGGTATGAATACGAGAAGATTTTCTTTTGAGGGATTTCTGTCGGTGAACAAGCGTCACAGACATGAGCATCTCGCGTCAGTTAAGGATGATACTCGCACGCTGATTTTTTACGAGGCTCCGCACAAGCTTAAAGCTACGCTTGCGGACATGCGTGAATGCTTCGGAGGCAGCCGGAGAATTGCATTGGTAAGAGAACTGACCAAGCTTCATGAAGAAATAGTAAGAACTGATTTGGATGGTGCGTGTGCAAAATATGAAAATGATACACCGCGCGGCGAGTATGTTCTTGTTATTGAAGGCGCCGCCGAAAGAACTGAGGATACTGAGGACACGTGGTGGAGTGCGCTTAGTATCAAAGAACAGGTTAATAAGTACATTGCTGAAGGAATGACCTCTAAAGAAGCGATTAAGAGGACTGCTGAGGACAGAAATGTACCTAAGAGAGAAATATATAACGAATATCATCATAAGTAAGAAAGAAGGAATAGTGTGATGAATAAGAAAAAACTGTTTACGTTTACTGCGGCAGCTGCGGCGGCAGCTCTCTATTCGGCTGTTACAGGTAAAGGGATTTTTAACCGTATGAGGTTTAAGGATGAGCATGACGCGATCGCGAGGTATGTAGAGAGCAACTATCCGGGCGCGGTATATTCGCCGGTTCAGAAAACAGAAATGGGATATGCTGTTGTGATACGCAGACCGAACCGCAGTTCAAAGATAATGCTGTATGCAATGCCGTGTGAGGACGGACATTACGTGTTTAAAGAGGTTGTATGATAATTGAGGACATTAAAATAGAAGTGCAGCGCAAATGTATAAAAAATATGCATCTCCATGTCGAACCGGACGGGAGAGTGTTTATAACAGCGCCCTTATATGCAGCGGAAACAGAAATTGAGAGTTTTGCGCGTGCAAATGTTTCGTGGATAAGGAACACATTAAAAAAATATGACAGCCTTCCGGAGCGGACGGAGAGAAGATATGAAACAGGCGAAACTGTTTTTGTATTCGGAGAAGAATACAGGCTCGTTTTTGTGCCGGGAAACGGCAATGCTTTTTCAATAAATGGGAATAAAGCGATACTTATAATGAAACCGGACAGCACTGCGGAGCAAAGAACAGAATATATGCGCGGCGTTTTTAGAAATATTTTGTCAAGCCAAATTGAGAGCTTATTTCCGAAATGGGAAAAGATAACCGGATTAAAAGCACGGGAGTGGCATATAAAATATATGAAAACGCGATGGGGAACCTGCAATCCGTCAGCAAAACGGATATGGTTTTCTCTGCTTTTGGTACAGCATCCGGTGAAATGCATTGAGTATGTCATTTTACATGAGCTTAATCATTTCAAGGTACATAATCATGGAAAAGATTTTAAGGCTGAGATGGATAAATTTATGCCGCAGTGGCGGGATGTGAAAAAGGAGCTTAATATTCCGCTGCATTCGGCAATGTGAGGGAGGCTGTGATATATGGGAACAGAACAGGAGATTTTTGTAAAAGATATAATAGAAAAGGTTATTGGGCACCCGGTGTTTCATGCGGCTGTTATAATTCTTGCGGCGGTATGTGCGGATAAGTTTTTGAACCGCAGAATTTTAAAATATGTGAGCAAAAAGATACAGAATAAGAGTGAAGAAAATGCCGGACGCTACAAAACTATTTTTTCTGTCATTTCAAAAATTATAACTGTTATAATTGCGTTTTTGACTGTTGTCTGGGTGCTGCAGCTGTTGTTTAATATAAGCCCGGCTTCTCTTATTGCGGCAACCGGTATTGCCGGTGCGGCTTTAGGCTTGGGAGCACAGAGCTTGGTTAAGGATTCTATAAACGGTTTCTTTATATTAATGGAAGATCAGTTTAATGTAGGAGATTATGTTACAATTGAAGGCTTTGAGGGAAGGGTCCAGGCAGTTTCGCTGCGTATGACTTGTGTGGAAAGCTTCGACGGCGATAGAATGTATATTCCGAACGGAACGATAAGCAGGGTGATAAACCATTCAAAAGAAAACAGGAATGTGATTATAAGCATACCCGTTTCTTATGATGAAAATATTGATAATGCAATTAAGGAAATGGAGGAAATTGCAGCGGGATTAAAGGATAAAATCGATTGCATTATTGATGAGCCGACAGTGCTGGGGGTTGATATGCTTGATGCTTCATCGGTCAATATTAAACTTGTAATGCCGTGCGTGCCGGGAATGCAGTACCGATGCCGGCGAGAAGCGCTTAGAATTATACGCGGTGAGATGAAAGAACGCGGACTGGAAATTCCATATGCACATATGACAATAATTAACAAGCAATAATGTTTGTGAGTTTTAGACACTGTCTGTAATTAAAGAAGTGCATATTGCAAAGTTGGATTGTTGGGGCAACATAACGGAAAATCAGCAAGCAAGGTGTGCTTAATTTACGTATATACTTTTGATAAAATAAACAAACAGTGGTAAAAATAACTAATAAAACAGATAAAAAGACAGCTTACATTTGTATAATGTTTTTCGACAAAAAGTATTGACTTTTTCGGAAAACGTGGTATAATAATTTATGTTGTCAGCGAGATTGGCAACAGGTCATAACACCAAGTGATAAATCAAGTAAAAAATATTTTGAAAAAAATTAAAAAAGTACTTGACAAACGCTTGAAGATATGATATACTAAATAAGCTGTCATTGAGACAGCAAAGATTTGTACATTGAAAAATGAACAGTGCAGAGTTCTTGTCAAACACAGAAATGTGTTTAAACAGAAACGATAGAACGTTTCTTTATAAGACAGAAATTCGGATTAAGTTTAACGAGACTGAACACGAAAAAGTCAGAGTTAGTTAAAGAGCTAACAAATTT
>JAUNPN010000071.1 GCA_030536655.1 bacterium
GCAAGTTCAATGCGTGCTAAGCCGTTAGACGTTAATTAATCAGTGGTTCCTTAAGCAACAGCGGTTTAAATAATAATTTTATGCTTGACAAAACGGCGTAAACATCATATAATATATGATAAGATATACAGAATGTACGGGGAAAGCCCCGGCGGATGGTGTATCGGAAGAATAGACGAGATAAGAGAGGTATTTATCATGAAAACATTAAGCAAAGTATTATCAGCGGCAGCTGCAATGACTGTTTTAGCCGTTGCGGCAGGCTGCGGTCAGGCTCCGGCAGACAACAGCGCATCGAGCGGCGAAAAGACATATAAAATCGGCGTGCTGCAATATGCCGATCACCCTTCGCTTGACAACTGCTACAAGGGTTTTGAGGAAGGTCTGAAGGCTGAGGGTATTCAGTATGAAATGACCGCGCAGTCGGCAAAGAACGATGATGCGACCAACACTCAGATTGCTCAGAATTTCGCAGCCGACAAGATGGATCTTGTATGCGGTATCGCTACACCGTCGGCACAGGCGCTTTATACAGCCTGCGCGGAAAAGAACATTCCGGTCGTATTCAACGCGGTTTCGGATCCGGTTGCGGCAAAGCTTGCAAAGAGCGAAACAGAGGCTCTTGACGGAATCACAGGCGTAAGCGACAAGCTTCCGGTTGAAGCTCAGCTAAAGCTTATCCGCGAGATTATGCCGGACGCGTCAAAGATCGGTATTCTTTACACGACAAGCGAAGCGAACTCGGTGTCAACAATTGAAACATACAAGGAAAAAGCCGGTGATTTCGGTTTTGAAATCGTTGAAAAGGGTATCACAAACGCGGCGGATATTGCGGCTGCGGCGGATGTGCTTGTTCAGGACGTTGACTGTATCACGAATATGACAGACAATACCGTTGTTGCGAATCTCCCGACGCTTTTAGAGAAAGCAACCGCGAAAAACATACCGGTATTCGGCTCTGAGGAGGAGCAGGTAACAAACGGCTGCGTGGCTTCGGCAGGTATCGACTATGTAGAGCTTGGCAAAAAGGCGGGCGTTATTGCCGCAAAGGTATTGAAGGGCACGGATATTGCAACTATTCCGTATGAAACAATGACTGAAAGCAAGGTAACAATCAACAATGCAGCGGCAGAGAAGATTGGTCTTGAAATACCGGAATCAGTTACAGCTCGTGCCGAGGTAACAGGCGAATAATAATGGCGGCGGATTTAATTATAGGAATTCTTGAGCAGGGTATGATATACGGTATTATGGCTCTCGGAGTTTATATTACATATACCATACTCGATTTTCCGGATCTTTCGGTAGACGGCACATTCCCGCTGGGAATTGCCGTTTGCTTTGTACTGGTAAACAAAGGTGTAAACCCGTGGCTTGCTCTTATTCCGGCGCTGCTTGCCGGAGCCTTGGCGGGAATCTTTACGGGACTGCTTCATGTTAAGCTGAAAATACGCGATCTCTTAAGCGGTATCCTTACCATGACGGCATTATACAGCATAAATTACACTATTGTCGGAAAAGCGTCGGACTTCCTTTCAATGGAAACAAACACGATTTTCTCATCAGCGGCAAAAATTCTGCCGGAGGCATTCACACCGTATTCAAAGCTTATTGTAATACTTTTCATAGCGCTTGCCGCAAAGTTTGCCCTTGACTGGTATATGAGAACAAAGTCCGGCTTCCTCCTGAGGAGCGCCGGCGACAACGAGGGACTTGTCGTTACGCTCGGCAAGGACCCCGGCAAAAGCAAAATCATCGGTCTTGCAATTGCAAACGGCTTAACCTCGCTTGCGGGCGCGGTATACTGCCAGTACGGCAGGGCATTCAATGTAGGCAGCGGCACCGGTACGGTTGTAATGGGACTTGCGGCGGTTATTATCGGTACAACGGTATTCAAAAAAATATCCTTCCTCCGAATTACGACGGGAGTTCTTGCCGGTATGACGATTTACAAGGCTTGTATTTCAATCGCGCTGCAAATCGGACTTCCCTCGCCCGATACAAACCTTATGATTACTATTCTGTTCATTATCACATTAGTTGCAAATCAGCTTTTGACAAAGAACAAAAAGGGAAAGAGCGGGGTGCGCGGAGATGCTTAGGCTTGACAACATAAACAAAACCTTCAACGCGGGAACGATTGACGAAAACATACTTTTCAGAAATTTCAGCCTTGAGGCTGCCGACGGAGAATTTATCGGAATAATCGGCTCCAACGGTTCGGGAAAAACCACGATTTTAAATATAATTTCCGGCGATATGCCGGTTGACGGCGGCTCGGTTACGCTTGACGGACGTGACATTTCAAAGCTGAAAAATTTCAGACGCGCGTCCGAAATCAGCCGGGTGTTCCAGAATCCGGCACTCGGAACCTGCCCGTCAATGACCATTTGGGAAAATCTTTCACTTGCGGACAACAAGGCAAAAGCCTATGGTTTAAGCTTCGGTCTGAACCGAAAAAGAAAGGATTTCTATCGTGAGCAGCTAAGCCTGCTCGGAATGGGGTTGGAGAACAGGCTTGAAACCCTCGCGGGAGCTTTATCCGGCGGACAGCGCCAGGCGCTTGCGCTCATAATGGCAACGCTTGTAAAGCCTAAACTTCTGCTTCTGGACGAGCATACAGCCGCGCTTGACCCGAAATCCTCCGATACGGTAATGCAGCTTACGGACAGAATTGTAAAGGAAAAGGGCATTACAACAATTATGGTAACGCACAATCTCCGCCATGCGGTGGAGTACGGAACCCGCACGATTATGATGCACAGCGGAAATGCGATTCTGGATCTCAGCGGTAAGGAAAAGGAAAAAGAAAGCATTGACGATTTTCTTAAAATATTTAATGAAATAAGTATCGAATGCGGAAATTAAGAGTTAATAGGCTGTAATATCAAGCGACCGCCCCGATATTCATCGAATACCGGGGCGGCCGCTTATGTTTTTAAATTTTGGCTTTGCAGCTGCAAATCTACCATATTCTTATAAATGCTTTTCTTCTGTTTAAGTTCGTTTTCTTTTTTTCATCTGCCCTTATAATCTTTTCTTCGGAAAAACCGAGCCTTTTCACTGATTTTTCCGTTTTTCCCAAGACTTATCTTTATTGAATCCTCATCTTTTGTACAGAATCTGCGGTTATTCCCAATTTGCCCGCAAGAGCTGTTGCCGCGAGGTCCGTTCCGTCAACGTTGGTGGTTCCTCCCGAAAGAGCTATTACAGATTCTCTGCTGAACTGCTTGATTTCTATTGAAGGCGCCGAAAATAATGTTTTCATCATTTCTCACCTCCGTCCTCAAGAACAACGCTTGTTACCGCCGCCCCGCCGAGATCGTATACTACCAATCCGCAGGTGATGTTTCCGGTTACGGACTGCATGCCCGTTGCCATTGAGCGTGTGTCGTTCGTTGACAATTCCACCTTCCATGTCGGGTTCTTCATGCTGACCTTTGCATCCTGAACGTAGTATGCCTTTGCGTCCTTGTTTATCGTAGCCGCAGAGCTGTCGAATTCAAGCTCGGACGCATTTGCCTTTGTGAAGTAAAGGAGGTCTGCGAAGTCGCTGTTAAGAATAGCGGAGGACGCTTCCTCGCGCGAGCCTAAAGCTGTGATTGACGTAAGTTTGTCGCAAGGTTTGAAAACTCCGAATCCAATAGATGCAACGCTGTTCGGGATTTCTACTCTTGTTAAGCTACTGCAACCTTGGAAAGCACTATCTCCAATAGATGTAATGCTGTTCGGGATTTCTACTCTTGTTAAACCGGCGCATCTGTTGAAAGCATAATCTCCAATAGATGTAACGCTGTTCGGGATTTCTATGCTCGTTAAGCCGTAGCAATAGCCGAAAGCATTATATCCAATAGATGTAACGCTGTTCGGGATTTCTACTCTTGTTAAGCTTCTGCAGTCACTGAAAACGCTCTCTCCAATAGATGTAACACCGTTCGGGATTTCTACTCTTGTTAAGCCGCCGCAATTGTAGAAAGCGCATTCTCCAATAGATGTAACGCTGTTCGGAATTTCTATGCTTGTTAATCTCTCGCAATAGTAGAAAGCAGCCTCTCCAATAGATGTAACACTGTTCGGAATTTCTACGCTTGTTAAGCCATAGCATCCCCAGAAAGCATAATCTCCAATAGATGTAATACCATTCTCAATAACAACAGACGTGATATTTCCGTATCCCGAAATTGAACTGATGTACGGCATTTCGCCCGTACCCGATATAGTAAGCTTCGTACCGTCGTCGCTCAGGGTATAGCTTACCGTATCCGAAAGCGTTCCCGTTGTTTCGGCATACGCGGTTACCGCCGCCGGCATATCCGCTCCGGGAACTGCCGCGGGAATCGCCGACAATAACGCTGCGGCTGTCATTACCGCCGCGCATGATTTTAAAAATTTACTCATATAAATTCTCCTCTTTCTTAAATGTTGAGTCCCAAGAGCCTGCCCGTAAATGAAGCGCCCTCCGTTTTTCCGTCATATGCCCCGAAAATCCGATTTTACTTAATTACCGACAAACTCTAAATTTTTCTCCGCTGCCTGAATTTTACTTACCTCCCCTTCCCCGGCAAAAATCCAAACAAATACATTGTTTCTGTACAGACCGCGTTAAGAAATCCGTAATAACCGGCTCTTAATGCGGCGGAATAAGCAAACGGGTTTAGTTAAAAATGCACAAAACCTATTAAAAATATGCATAACTTATTCGTCTATACATACAATATATTCGTTTTACAAGTATTATTATACCATTTATTACTTGTAATGTCAAGTATAATGCATATAATTATTCCTATAAATTATAAAAAAGGCGGATCTGTTTATGAAACGAATTATGGAACTTCGTAAGGAAAAACATCTTACACAGATTGGATTGGGACTGCGTTTAAACGTGTCGCAAAAAATGATAAGCGCATATGAGAGCGGAACACATCAGCCGAGTATCGATACTTTAATCGAAATGTCCAAAATATTCAACGTATCAGTTGACTATATAATAGAAAATACCAACATCCGAACTCCCGTCGAACAGCTTACGAAAGATACTCTTACCCCCAATGAACTCGAACTTCTCGACATATTCAAACGTTTAGATCCCGAAAAACAACAGCGCTCGTTCGGCATATTGTTTGCCCTTGAAAGATACGAGAGCGCACAGAGCTAAAAAACAACCAAAGACGCCTATGGCAGCGCGCAATCTCCGCCATATCAAACGACCGCCCCGATATTCACCGAATACCGGGGCGGCCGCTTATGTTTGGGAAAAGATAAGCGGTGCATCTTTTCCCAAATGCATTTATGAAAGGAATTCGGATTATCAGTGGTTCCTTAACCGCATAACCGCAATACCCGCTTCATAAATCAGGATTATCGGCGCCGCCGTAATAATCATCGAAAAAACGTCTGACGGAGTTATTAATGCGGAAACAAAAAATATTACGACTACCGCATATTTTCTTATTTCAGCAAATTTCTCCCTTCTGACAATTCCGGCTGAATCAAGACAAATCATAACAATCGGAAGCTCAAACGCTGCTCCGAAAATGATACAGACCGTAATCAAAAAGCCTATATACTCCGATATTGAAATATACGCCTCTATGCCGGCACATTCTATAGACTTGAAAAAGCGAAGCATTACCGGGAAAATTACCGCGAAGGCAAATACCGTTCCGCAGAAGAACAAAAACAGCCCGGTTCCGAAGGCAAGCCTGACCATACGCCTTTCTTTTTTATTCATTGCCGGACATATGAATTTCCACACAGCCGTTACAGTTACCGGCAGCGAAATAATAATTCCGCATATTACAGAAATTTTCAGCTGCTGAGCCGCTATCATCTCCGGAGATGTATACATAAATGTATATCCTTCCTTATCCGTAAGAAAAGTCAGTATTTTCCCGCTGAATAAAAGTACAGCGGCGGAGCATATGAAAATCGCAGCCGCAGATATAATAACTGTTTTTCTAAGCTCCTGCAAATGCTCCGTTACCTTCATTTTATCATTGTTCATTACCCTTGTCCGCCGCCGTATCCTCGGCATTGCCGTCCATTCCCGTTTTAAAGTTCTTTATTGCTTCTCCCATTGATTTTCCGAGCTGCGGCAGCTTTGCCGGTCCGAACAAAATCAATATAATTCCAAATATAAATAATAGCTCGCCTATTCCCAACCTCATTGTTACTGTCTCCTTTCCCGGTATGTCGTGTGCAAAAGCTCCTCTGACTTTTCGGAGCAGGGATTTGATAAATATTCGCTGTAAATATCCGCAAGGGTTTCATTATTATGGCTCGAATGTACGCTGTTGTGAGCATCGTAGCTGTACATTCCCCTGTGTCTGACTCCCGCGTCACCGAACAGCAGCGGCGTTCCTCCGCCGCCCGCACAGCCTCCCGGACATGCCATAACCTCAATAAAATCATACTCGCAGGTGCCGTTCAAAATACTTTCGGCAATTGTCTTTATATTTCCTATGCCGTTTACCACACATGCGCGTATTGTCTTTCCGCCTGCCGTAAGCTCTGCTGTTTTTACTGCGCCGCTTCCTCTCAGCTCGCTGAACTCTGCATTATCAAGTTCATGACCCGTAATATTATAATATACGGTTCGCAATGCAGCCTCGCATACGCCGCCGCTTGCTCCGAAAATACGTCCGCTGCCGCTTGTTCCGTCAAACAGCGTATCAAAAGCCTTATCCGGAAGAACCGTTAAGTCTATATTTCTCGACAAAAGCAGATTTTTAAATTCAGTTACGGTTATTACCGCATCTACCGCCTGTATGCCAGATATATTCATCTCCGCGCGCCTTGCTTCATATTTTTTTGCCGTACACGGCATAACCGCTATATGAAATATATCTGACGCGGATACATTATACTTTTGCGGCAGGTAATCCTTTATCAAAGCGCCGAGCATTTCCATGGGTGATTTGCATGAGGACAAATGCGGTATCAGCTCCGGATAATTCAATTCCACATAATTTACCCAGCCCGGACAGCATGAGGTCATAAACGGTTTCTTGACTCCGCTGTTCAGACATTCAACAAACTCCGCCGCTTCCTCCATAATCGTTATATCAGCGCCGAAATCTGTGCGGTATGCCCTTCCGCCAAGAAGCTCCGCCGCTGCGGCAAGCTTTCCCGAAACGTCAACTCCGCTCAAAATACGGAATTCCTCGCCAATAATATGCTGTACCGACGGTGCGAACTGCCAGACTATATACTTTGAATTATCGTTCAATGCATCGTTGACCGCCGTAAGACCGTCCTTTACGGAAATCGCTCCCGACGGACATACCCTTGCACACTGACCGCAGCCGATACACTTCGTTTCCGAAAGACATGAGCCGTACTTCAGCGTTGAAACCGTCCTGCCGTCCTTTTCTCCGAGAGTTAATATATCAAGCCCCTGCGTACCGGTACAGATCTCCGCGCACCTTCCGCAGCCGATACATTTTGACATATCCCTGCTTATTGACAAGCTCGTCAAATCAACCGCGCCTTCTGCGGCAGCAGCTTTTTCAAACGGAAAAATATTTTTGCCGAAGGTACATAATGCCGCCATTCCCGCCGCCGCGTACAGACTGTCCCTGAGAAATTCTCTTCTCGTGATTTTCTTACTCACCGTCAAGTACCTCCTTTCCGTAAAGCATCTGCTCGATAAGACTTGCCACGCTGTAAGCGTCCTCCTTTATCTGTTCCGGATATTCAATCTGTATGCTCTGGTTCTGCTTGATTTTTTCGGCAAACTCCTCAACAGCCTCTGTATCCGTACCATTTGCCGGAACAATTCTTATATCCGAAATTTTTCCGTTTTCAACCGTAACTACAGGATACGTCCTTGCATACAGCGATATTCCCTCCGGCGCATAGATTTCCCCTGCCGAAGCTTTGCTTTTTGTTTTTTCATTAAGAGCGTTTTCAGCCGCGGTAATTATCCCCGACGATGAGACAGTAGCCCCCGATACCATATCAATGTCGTCCAGGCTTCCGGACGAAATAATTCTTTGGCTCAATTCATCCCATGCCTTGGTGTAAAACTCCTTATCTCTTGAGGACATCGGCTGCTTCAGGGTTTTATCCTCTATTCCGGCAATTTTCCCGTCCTTAACCGTTACATCCACATCAACCATATAATTAATATATTTTCCCAGACACTGTGCGCTTCCGGTATAAACTCCGTCCTCAGCCGCCGGAGCCGAAGTAGGCGTTTCCGTCTGCTGCGGCGGATTTATCGGACTGCTGTTTAACGCCGCTTCCACCGCATCCATAATTGCATATGACGCACATGTCGCGCCAGATACCGCGTCAACCTTCACCGACTGCTTTGATATAATTTTATCAACTATCTTTGACGCATTCTTCAGATACGTCGCATTCGTTCTGTCCGTGGGCTTGCCGTTATACTTATAACCCTCTATATCCCGTATTTCAGTTATCTTACCTTCTGTCTTTACAACAGTAAGACGCACAAGATATTCCTCAAAATCTCCCCATTCATCCGGTGTACAGGGAGCCTCGCCATTGTAAATAAGCTGCTGTACTCCATTCTGCACCGCATATACCGCGCGTGAAAGCGGCTCCATGCTGTTATTCCAGCTAAAAAGCCGTATTTCCGCTCCTGACTGCGGAAATTTGTATGTAAGCGTCTTATCCGTTGATACAGCAGTTAATCTGCCGTTCTCATACACTGCGATAATCGCAATATCGCTGCCGCTCTCCGCAGTCAGCGTATGAATTCCCGCGTCTATATCCGTATTTCCCGATATTTCTTTTTCATCAAGGAAAAGGGCGGATTGCTCCGCCCCTATCGCTGCCGGACAAAAAGACAATACCAGAGCTGATATAATCAGTAATATTATCTTTTTCATATGCTGTTACTCCGCCGTATATTCCGCCTGAACGGTAAACGGAGCATAATTATCACTGCTGAGAGCGATAGTATATGTCGTACCGCTTAACGGCTCTCCATAGGTCTGAGTTGTTCCCGCGCTGTTTGTTACGCTTCCGGAAGAAATAGTAATCTTTCCGTCTGTAACGTCAACTGTTACAGGATCAATATCATCATCCGCAGGATCAACCGCTAACGGTGTAAGATATGTATAAACCGGATTCCTTCCGCCTGTTGTATGATATACCTGCGCTTTCAGATTTGCAGCATCCTCCGGCAGATTGCTTAATACGATTTCATTACCGTTAAACTCCGCCGTTACTTCTCCTTCGTATGCGGGCAGCAGCTCAGCATTCATCGGATAATCGTATATATAATATGTCGGCTCCGCGCTGTTTTCATCTTTGGCATTGCAGTAATAACGTACGTTTGTAACAGTCGCTCCGTTCAGTCCTTCAATCTGTGAATTTCTCCACGCTATATCACTGTACGACCATATATTATACAAGTGCATTAAACCCGCTGTAATTACGTTATTATCCTTATCCTTTGCAGTGATTACAACCGCATTTATCTGCTTGTCTGACACGCTCTCCGCTCCGCTCAAGCCGATTTGCACATCTCCCCAGTTTGAACCGTAGGTCACATTCGGTGTTATCTCCGACTCTGTCGCCGCCGTACCGCTGTTTGCGGTAAATACGGGCTTTCCGTCTGCAACCGTTAAGTCCATATAATACGCAGGCACTTCACTTAAAACATAATACGAATACTCCGGCGCCTCCATAAGCGTCTGATAACCCTTTAGCTCTGTAGATGACGTCTGACCGCGTCCGAAGGTAGCTACCGTTACTTCCGAATCGTCCGTTACGGCATTTCCTCCGAGCGCCGCTAAATCAGCAATATCTTTAACCCTTACAGGCCAGATTACTCCTTCGTTCGATGCACCGTTTTCTCCTCCGACTGCCGTTATCGTTCCGTCTTCAGCTATTTCCGCCGTTTTCTTTGTGTGGTACGCACCGCCCGATTTGCCGTAGTTGCCGACCTTGTTGGTTGCTGAGCTGACTGCGTCATAGTTCATGTTTACCTTACTGCTGTCGCTTATCTTGCTTGAAACGTTTTCCGCACCGTAAAACGCTTCATACGGAATATTCATAATCGCATATGTTTCAGCCGCCGTATATTCCGCCTGAACGGTAAACGGAGCATAATTATCACTGCTGAGAGCGATAGTATATGTCGTACCGCTTAACGGCTCTCCATAGGTCTGAGTTGTTCCCGCGCTGTTTGTTACGCTTCCGGAAGAAATAGTAATCTTTCCGTCTGTAACGTCAACTGTTACAGGATCAATATCATCATCCGCAGGATCAACCGCTAACGGTGTAAGATATGTATAAACCGGATTCCTTCCGCCTGTTGTATGATATACCTGCGCTTTCAGATTTGCAGCATCCTCCGGCAGATTGCTTAATACGATTTCATTACCGTTAAACTCCGCCGTTACTTCTCCTTCGTATGCGGGCAGCAGCTCAGCATTCATCGGATAATCGTATATATAATATGTCGGCTCCGCGCTGTTTTCATCTTTGGCATTGCAGTAATAACGTACGTTTGTAACAGTCGCTCCGTTCAGTCCTTCAATCTGTGAATTTCTCCACGCTATATCACTGTACGACCATATATTATACAAGTGCATTAAACCCGCTGTAATTACGTTATTATCCTTATCCTTTGCAGTGATTACAACCGCATTTATCTGCTTGTCTGACACGCTCTCCGCTCCGCTCAAGCCGATTTGCACATCTCCCCAGTTTGAACCGTAGGTCACATTCGGTGTTATCTCCGACTCTGTCGCCGCCGTACCGCTGTTTGCGGTAAATACGGGCTTTCCGTCTGCAACCGTTAAGTCCATATAATACGCAGGCACTTCACTTAAAACATAATACGAATACTCCGGCGCCTCCATAAGCGTCTGATAACCCTTTAGCTCTGTAGATGACGTCTGACCGCGTCCGAAGGTAGCTACCGTTACTTCCGAATCGTCCGTTACGGCATTTCCTCCGAGCGCCGCTAAATCAGCAATATCTTTAACCCTTACAGGCCAGATTACTCCTTCGTTCGATGCACCGTTTTCTCCTCCGACTGCCGTTATCGTTCCGTCTTCAGCTATTTCCGCCGTTTTCTTTGTGTGGTACGCACCGCCCGATTTGCCGTAGTTGCCGACCTTGTTGGTTGCTGAGCTGACTGCGTCATAGTTCATGTTTACCTTACTGCTGTCGCTTATCTTGCTTGAAACGTTTTCCGCACCGTAAAACGCTTCATACGGAATATTCATAATCGCATATGTTTCGGTTGCCGGAGCATAATGCACAGATGCTGTCATTCCCAGCTTATCTGTATCGTTATAATCAAGCGTCGGGAAATTCACCGCATACTGAGTATCCCTCTTAAGCTTATCCTTTATATTTTCAAATGTAACCGTAAGAACACCGTTTTCATCAGCAAGCTTTGCCGACTCTGCTTCGGTTACCTGATCTCTTCCGGAACCCGATGTAAGAGTAACGTTTGCCGTTCCCGATTCTACTGCCGTTTTTAATGCTTCAACATATTTCCGGTTTACTATGTCATATTTTAAAACCAAATCACTGCCTTCAACGATTTCATCAACATCATCATCGTCTCCCTGCATTTTTAACGGATCATATACCTCAAAACCGGCGCTTGTTTCAAGCGTTACATCCTTATAACCGTCCGCCATTAATGTTATTCTGTACTTTCCGTCTCCCATAGCCTTGAAACGGTCATAGCTTTTTGTTACAGCTATCTCAACAACCGGACCATGATTCGGCGAAATCCATATATCCGAGCCAAACTTTGCTCCCGCAATAACAGGCTCTGCCGTTCCGTCCGCTCCAAGATACTCGATCTTTGCTTTTGTCACATTATACACATAATTCTTAAACTCTCCGACCTTACCGTTCGTTTTATCATCGCCGTTAATATTGTCACTGCCGTATCCGCTTTCCGACTTCATATCCTTATAGCCGTCAAAATAAATCAGAAATGTAACATCTCCATAGCGTCTGCCGTACTTAGTATTTACGGTAAATTTATTATCGTCCGTTGTATTGGCTTCGGAAATTGTTCCTATATCCTTAACGTCCGCTTCCTCATTTACAACTCTCTTACCGTAAAGTCCGTTTGCATTCAGCTCCTTGTAATCATATACGCTGCTAAGGCTTTCATCAAAGCTTAATGAAGCAATTTTATCCGATACAGCCTGAGCCTGCTCCTTGTAGCCGTCTACATTCTTTAATATTTCAGCGTTTACTTCCATATCCCTGGATACCGCAACAGTTACATTCTCATAACCGAGAGCCTTAAAACTGCCGTTGCTTCCTCTGTTTGACGAAGCGTTATAGCCGAATTCCTCTGCTGCATTTTCAGGTCTGACTACCGTATAAACGCCATCCTTTTCCGTTATGCCGCTCTTGAACTGCTTTTCCTCTCCGGACGCAGTCTGCGCCATTACGGTCTGTGTAAACGATAAGCGTCCCAATCCATAGCCTGTTGTAGCTCTTGAAACCGCATCATACATCCCCGCGTCCGTATCCGCTCCGACAGCTCCGTAAGCATCCTCAGCGCTTTGCGCCGCTGTATATGTATCCGGAATTGTCTCCGCCTTTGCGTCTTTTTTGAAGCTTATGCAAGGCTCGCCGGAATATCCGTCGCTTGTTTCGGTATACCAGTACTCCCCATAGGTTAACGCTGTCTTTGCATATTTCATTTCATCAAGCTTTACGTCTGACGGAGTATATTTTACAATCGTCTTTTCATCATTAACTGCTGTTGCAGTTACTGTTTTTCCGTCAAATTTAAAATTATAGCTTGTCATAGCCTTCGGCAGCTCGGCATAATAGTAGGTTGCTCCGTCTACCTCAACCTTGCTTGCATCATCAAGCGAATATGAAGTCTTATACGAGCCGCCGCCTCCGCCGCCTCCGCTGTGTATAACTCTTGTCGTCGGTGAAGGTGTTACTGTTGCTTCAGGGCTTGACGTTGTCTCAGGATTTGACGCTGCTTCCTCCGCCGCAGCCGTTGATGACACTCCTGATGAGCCTTCCTCCCTGACGCTGATTTTGTATAAAATCTGTGCCAGCTCCGCTCTTGTAATGTTATCCTTTGGACGCAGCTTTCCTCCGTCACCGTTTATATATCCATTTTCAACAAGAGCGGCGGCAGAAGCCTTTGCCCAGTCCGCAACTGCGTCCGCATCATCAAATGCAGATAAATCGCCGTTATCGGAATTGAATGCATAAGCTCTCGCTATAACCGCGAATACCTCTTCACGCGTAATTGCAGCTTCCGGATTCAGCTTACCGTCATATCCCTGAAATATCCCCGCCTTTACTGCGGCAGCCATATCGCCATAATACCACGCTTCCTCAGAAACATCTGTATATGCCGAAATATCTGCTCTTTCGCTCAGACTCAAGGCACGGCCGATAATTGCAGCAAGCTCCGCGCGCGTCAATAGTCTCTCAGGGAACACATGATTGTTTTCTCCCTTTAAAATACCGTTATTTACTGCATATACAACAGCATCATGCGCCCATCCCTCCGGAATATCCGAAAATTCCGAAATGTCAGCCGCAAAGCCGCTTAAGCTTGATGTTATCATACACGCTGTAATACCCATTGCCATTAGTTTCTTCTTCAAAACCAAAGCCTCCTTTTATTTTGGTTAGTGTTATCTAACCTTATTTCAAAAAATTCGATATGACCGACTTCGGCCATATCAAATTTATTTGCTATTTTGTAATTACAGAGTACTCCAACTCACTTTCAAAGACGTCCTTCAATCCCTCTGTAATATAGATTCTGTTATCATCTGTCATAAAAATAACGTCAAACCCGCTATGAGATCGCCAGTACTCCGTTCCCTTTTCAAGCCCCATAACAAACAAAGCGGTTGATAAGCCGTCTGCAAGCGTTCCGTTATCACTCACGATTGATACAGACTTTATTCCGCTGTCTGCCGGGCAGCCTGTTTTCGGGTCAATTATATGATGATATATCTTGCCGTCTTTTTCAAAAAAACGCTGATACCCTCCGGACGTGATAACAGCTTTATCGGTCACGGACACGCCCCCGATATACGTATCGTCATCCGGATTCTGTATCGCAACCTTCCATTCGCTGCCGTCAGTTTTTGTTCCAAGCGTCTGTACGTTTCCGCCGAGCGAAATTATACCGGATTCCACACCGTCATTCTTAAAAATATCCATTATTCTGCCGGAAAGATACCCCTTCGCGATTCCTCCCAAATCCAGCTGCGTACCGCTGCTTACAGAAACAACGTTTCCATCAACGGAAATATTTTCATAATTTACTCTTGAAAGTTCATGCGAAAGCTCCTCTTTTGCCGGAACATTAAACTCCTTGGTATAAAATCCCCATAAATCCATAACCGGCGCTATAGAAATGTCAAACGCTCCCTCTGTTGATTTGCATATTTCAAGCGCATCACTTATCAGCACAGCGGTTTCTTCCGATACCTCTTCGCTTCCGTTTGCGTTTATTTTATAAATTTCACTTTCAGGATTTCCGCGTCTGAGCGAACTATCAAGCTGCTTAATTTCTTCCTCCGCATCCTTCAAGGCTGTCTCCGCATTTTCTCCGTATGCCTTAAGGGTCATTACCGTATCCATCGCATATACTGTCTTTGATACTTCATTTGTATTATCCCGATTTGTATTATCCCGCACGTCTGCCGAAGTGCATGCAGACAGAGCCGCAGCGCATACGGCTGCAAATAATAAGCTGCTTATTTTCACCTGTATTTCCTTCCTTTCACAGCCGTAATGCGCTTTACACAAAATCCTGCGGCAGTACCCGTGAACGCGCCCGTAATCACCGCTGAAATTATCAGTATCGGCATATATCCGATAATCTGCCATGTACCGGTTATAAATACCGCCACAGCAATCTGCCCCGCATTATGAGCCAGAGCGCTGAAAACGCTTACAATCCAAAGCTGCTTTTTTAATACCGGCAGCGTCAGCGCCATAACCAAAAAACACATCAGTCCTCCCGCCATACTATACATAAAGCTCATCATCTGTCCCGCAAAAATACTGCCGAGTACAATCCTCAGCATCAGTACCGCAAAAGCTTCCTTCCTCCCGAATAATGCAAGCGTTACAAGAGTAACAACATTTGAAAGTCCCATTTTTATTCCGGGCACAGGCGCAAGCGGGGGAAGCTGCGCCTCTACAATAAAAATTATAAGAGCCATTGCAGTAAGCATGGATAAGACCGTTAATTTTTTTGTATTCAATTTACATTCCTCCCGCCGCCGCATCCATACCGTTGTCTTTGCCGGTAATCGTTATTGACAGCTTATGCGGCAGACATACTATCGGACGCATACTGTTTCTTATGCTGCCTTGATTTACGCAAACTCTGTCGGGGCAATCCGCTTCAATAACAGAAATACTGCCCGTTTCCACTCTTATTCTGTTGTATCCTCCGTTTTCGTCCGTAATATCAAATTCATACGGAGCCGAAACTGCGGATAAATCTATTGTTTTAATAACGGTATCTCCCTGCCGTATCTGTGCCGTTACAGCTTCGTCCGTACCTCCGGACTGAAGAAACCACAACGCGCAGCAGACAGCGCACAACAGAGCAAAGGTCAGAATCCATTTTATATTACTTTTCACTGCACAACACCGGTTCGGCAGCCGTAAATCCGCAGGCATTAACGGCATTGGTGAGTTTATGCGGACTATACTCTTCCTTTGCGTAAACGACTGCGTTATTTTTGTTTAAATCCACCTTTGCGTATACTCCTCCGAGAGAATTCAAAGCATTTTCAACCGTTTTTTTACAGTTATTGCAGTGCATACCCTCTATATTCATTATATATTTATATGTATAATGTGAAATATCTTTATCAGCTTTTACTTTTTTTACACCGCCGCCGCTGCCGCAGCATCCCTGAGCTGCACGCTTTACTGACGAACGTACTCCTATAAAAATAATAACCAACAATATTAAACTTATTATTATCGTTGACATACCCCAATCACCCCTGTTCATTAGTGGTTTTTAATCTTTATTAGCCTTAGCTAACTTACATTTATATTATAGACCTTTCAAAAGCTTTTGTCAATAGATTTTGATACAATTTTCTGTTTTTTATAAATTATCCTTTTTTTATTTGTTCTTTAGTATACAATAAAAACAAATAAAGTATCGAAACCTTGCCGTTTTCGGGCAAATATATTATAATATCATCCGAGTTCGGATGAATATAAACATAAGAAAGCAAATCATTTAACCTTATACACTTATTATGAGCCGCTGACAATTTCATCAAGAGTCAAAAGCGTTTTCGGGTGATTACCCCTTGTTCCCGACGATGAAGCCTCTCGATAAATAAAATGGCTTAAAATTAAGGGCTTTGAGGTAAATCTTGTACCAAAATACTATGTTTTCTACCAAAATCTCATGGATTTTTAAACAAATATATTGCGGGATAACAATAACGGCTTGGGACAAAGCGCCCAAGCCGTTAACATCCTCTCCGCCTCATTGGAAAATAATATATATTAATCATTCATGTCATATTCAATCTGTGTATTGCTGGGCATATTTAAATCCTCTATTATAGTTTCGCCGCTTATTTCTATCCTTTTATTTCGCTCACCGTCTGTTATGAAAACATAATATGAACCTCCGCCGATGTCTTGCGTTGATTCTACACTCCAACCAGGGTATTGACGGAGTACAGTCTCTTTTGCTGTTTCCTCAGGGTCTAATGTTTGAGTTTGTTCATATACATATCCATCCTTCGCAAGCTGAATTGTATTGTTAGCAAAATCAACGCTAAAGCCGCCTACTGTATCTGCAATGTCTCTTAACTTAAAATATGTATATCCATTAATATTGTATCCTTCCATGGTTACATTTTCGCCATTAAGCTGAATGGGAAAAGTGTTGGTCTGCGCTTCATATACAGCTGCGCCTACGCCTACAGCGCCGCATACGAGCGCTCCCGCAATAAATCCTGTAATAAATTGTTTTTTCATAATTATGACCATTCCTTTCCGCTACGCTACAAGGCACAAAAAGATT
>JAUNPN010000072.1 GCA_030536655.1 bacterium
ACGAATTTGACACAATGGGAAATATTTGCACGTTAAAAACGAAATCTCTGTTTTTACAGATATATCATTGACAAATCTGCGGGAATATGATATAATTTATCATTATGATATACATATCATATATTAGATTAGATGAGAAGAGATTAGACGAACGGTTTTATCTGTTCGGGGAGGTCAGAAATGAAAGAGTTAATTAAAAAAGTCGCCGCGGGTGAGGATTTGACGCGCGCAGAGGCAGCAGAAGCAGTAAAAAAGATGTTGTCCGGAGAGGCAACAGTTGCTCAGATAGCCTCATACCTTACGGCATTAAGCATCAAGGGTGAAACAATAGATGAAATTGTAGGCTCGTGCGAGGGAATGAAGTCGCAGGGGGAAAGCATAACACCCGAAAGAGGCAGCTATATTGATTTTGTAGGAACAGGCGGCGACGGTTCAAATACTTTTAATATTTCAACAACATCTATGTTCGTATGTGCAGCGGCGGGGGTTTCTGTTGCTAAGCACGGCAACCGTGCATCTTCGTCAAAAAGCGGGGCGTCGGATTGTCTTGAAGCATTGGGAGTAAATATCATGCTTACTCCGGAGCAGACGCTTGAGTGTGTGAATGAAGTTGGTTTGGGCTTTATGAACGCTCAGAAATTTTTTGCGGCAATGCGTTTTGTTGCGCCTGCAAGAAAAGAAATGGGCATACGAACAGTATTTAATATTTTAGGTCCGCTTTCTAACCCTTCAAATGCAGAACGTCAGGTTATCGGTGTGTTTGACAAGGATTTCTGTCCGGTTATGGCAAAGGCAATGGCAGCCCTCGGAGTAAAAAATGCTATGGTGGTATATGGTATGGATAAAATGGATGAGGTAACCACCACTGCAAAAACTTATGTAAATGAAATTAAGGACGGGGAAATAAAAGAATACTATATAGACCCTGCCGATTATGGGATTAAGTATGCCGAAAAGAAGGATTTGCTCGGCGGTACCGGCGCGGAAAATGCAGAAATTACACGCAGCGTTTTGAGCGGTAAAAAGGGACCGCAGCGTGATATTGTAATATTAAACAGCGCATGCGGAATATATATTGGCGGTAAGGCTGCTTCTATAGAGGAAGGAATAAAGCTTGCAGAGGAAGCGATTGACAGCGGCAGGGCTATGGAAAAGCTTGAAGCACTGATTAAAAAGTCGAATAGCTTCGCAGCTTGATATATTGAGGTTCATATGATATTAGATAAAATAATAGCATCAACAAAGAAACGCGTTGAAGTGTCAAAGGAGCGTGTTTCCGCATCGGAACTGCTGAAGCAGCTTGACAGGGCGGAGCTTAAAAAGGGAGAATTTGCTGAGTCGCTGAAAGCGTTTGAAGATGTTTCAATTATTGCAGAAATAAAAAAAGCATCGCCTTCAAAGGGCTTAATCAGACCGGATTTTGACCATATAGAGATAGCGGAGAAGTATGCGAAGTCAAATATACAGGCGATGTCGATTCTGACAGAGCCGGAATACTTTAAGGGCGATTTGAGCTTTGTTGACGATGTAAAGGCGAGATATAATATACCTGTACTCCGTAAAGATTTCACGATAGATGAATATATGATATATGAGGCAAAGCTTCATGGCGCGGACGCGGTATTGCTTATTATGGCAGCACTGACGGATGAGGAGTATAAGAAATTTCATTCTGTGGCGGATGATCTTCAGCTTGATGTTCTCGTTGAAACTCATAACGAGGAGGAGGTAAAGCGCGCGGTTGAGTACGGCAGAATAATCGGAGTAAATAACCGTAATCTGCAAACCTTTGAGGAGGATATAACTACCTGTGAAAGGCTGCTCCCGCTTATTCCCGACAGTGCGGTAAAGGTTGCGGAAAGTGCGGTCAGAACATATGAGGATTTTGAGTATCTGCGCTCGCTCGGTTTGGACGCCGCATTAATAGGAGAGACATTCATGCGTAAAGCGGATATTCAGTCGGCGGTGAATGAATTAAGATATGGCAGGTAAGATTGAAATAAAGATATGCGGAATAAGACGCATAGAGGATATAGAGCTTGTGAATCGTTACAAGCCGGATTATATCGGCTTCATACTTGCGAAGGGGTATAAGCGGACAATTTCACCGCAGGCGGCTGCTGTGCTTAAGGATAGGCTTGCGGATGGGATAAAGACAGTTGGAGTGTTCGTAAATTCACCGGTTGAGGAGGTTGAGGAATTTCAGCGGATTGCCGGGCTTGACGCTGTGCAGCTGCATGGCGATGAGAACGAGGCATATATTGAAAAGCTGAATGTTCCTTGTGAGATATGGCAGGTGGTGCGTGTGCGCGGCGGCTGCGATATTGCAGATGTGAAGGGTGCGGATAAAATACTGCTTGATAAGTATGACGCGGACAGGTACGGCGGCACAGGTGAAGTTTTTGACGCTGCGGAGCTTGGCTCCGTAAAGGCAAGCGTTCCGATTATTTTAGCCGGGGGACTCAGCGCGGAGAATGTGACGGAACGTGTTAAGCTGTTCCGGCCTGACGGTGTGGACGTTTCCTCGGCTGTTGAAACCGACGGCTTTAAGGATGAACAGAAAATAAAAGAATTTATAGATATAGTAAGGATGATATAGATGAACAGAATAGATGAGCATTTGCGTAAGGTTAAGGCGGAGGGCAGAAAGGCGCTCGTAACCTTTTTGACGGTCGGAGACCCGGATATTGAGACCAGCAAGCGGGCAATTAGGATAATGCAGTCTGAGGGAGTTGACCTTATTGAACTTGGAGTACCATTCTCGGATCCTGCTGCGGACGGAACAACAATCCAGGCTGCGGACGAAAGAGCCTTGGCAAACGGCACAGACATATTCAAGGTGTTTGATATGGTAAAGGAAATTCGTGATGAAATAAAAATTCCTATGGTGTATCTTTTGTATTATAATATAATTGTACAGTATGGAGTGGAGGAGTTTTTTAAAAAGTGTGCCGAGACCGGTGTTGATGGGCTGATTATTCCGGATTTGCCGTATGAGGAGAAGGATGACGTTGAGGAATATGTTAATAAATACGGAGTATATCAGATTTTCCTTGTATCACCGGCATCAAAGGACAGAGTGCAGAAGATTGCCGAGAATGCAAAGGGATTTTTATACTGCGTATCCTCACTCGGTGTAACAGGTGAAAAGAAAAGCTTTAAGACTAACTTTGATGAGTTTTTTGGAACTGTCAGAAAGTATGCTGAGGTTCCCGCGTTTGTAGGATTCGGTATTTCAAACGGTAAACAGGTAAGGGAGCTTAGTTCATACTGTGACGGCGCAATCGTAGGAAGTGCGATAGTGAGAGCTATTGCTTCCGGAAATACAACTGAGGAAAGAATGGCAAGCTTAACGGAAAAGCTTAGAGATTTGAAATCAGAAATATAAAATTACCAAAATTAAAATCACTAAAAATTTTGTTTTTCAAAATTTTTAGTGATTTTTTATTAAAACCTCTTGACAAATTACTCTTACAAGTGTAAAATATAATTATCCTACACGTGTAAGAATAAAAGGAGATGGCAAAATGAGAAAAACTACAGAAATCAGCTCTGCGGAGCTGGAGGTTATGCAGGTATTATGGAGGGCAGGCAGACCAATGAAAATCCAGGAGGTGTGTGACACTCTGGCGAATAACAAGTGGAAGTATAACACTGTCGGAACGCTGCTGCTGCGAATGGCTGAAAAGGGAGCGGTAACCTCGGAGAAATCCGGGAGAACCATTTACTACACTGCGGTTCTTGACAAGGACGAGTACACCGATTTACAGACGAAAAGCCTTATCTCAAAGCTGTACAATGGCTCAGTAAAGGAGCTTGCCGTATCGCTGTTTAAGAGCAAGGAAATGACAAAGGAGGATATTGACGATATAAGAAAGATGTTTGACTTGTAAGGAGGCAAATATGCTTATTGAAATTTTTAAGACGGTTATCGCGATGTCAGCGGCAGGAACTGCTGCCGCACTGCTGCTTCTTGCGGCAAAGCCGATTACAAAAAGGCATTTTGGAGTAAAATGGCAGTATTATGCATGGCTTGCGGCGATTGTTCTCATGCTTATTCCGATGTTTACGCTTATAGAACCGAAGGAAACAGCGGACGTACTGACTGCGGCGCCTTCTGCCGGACAGTTACAGCCTATATCGGAAAAACACGTTCGGCTGAGCATAGATGCAGAAGCGCTGCACTATGTATCGTTTGTATGGCTTATAGGCGTGTTGGCGCTGCTGACAATAAGGCTTGTAAATTATGCGCGCTTTGCGGCATTGATAAGCTGCTGCCCGGATGCGGACGCAGCCGTATCGGAGAAAAGAATACGGGTGAAAATTTGCGGTTCTATATCCTCGCCGCTGCTTATTGGAGTAATAAGTCCGATATTGCTGCTTCCGCATAATATCCCAAAAAACAATATGAAATACATTCTCAGGCATGAGCTTGTGCATTACCGCCGAAAGGACGTGCTGTTTAAGTGGGTAACGATGCTTGTATGCTCAATTCATTGGTTTAATCCATTTGTGTATATTATAGCATTGAATATTGACGAAGCGTGTGAAATCTCATGTGATGAAGAAGCTACAAAGGGTATGAGCGTTACAGAGCAAAAATGCTACATGAATGCGGTGCTGGAGCTTATGAGCGCTGAGAAAAAGAAAAGCTGTAGGCTGACAACCTCAATGGCAAGCGGGAAAAAGCTTATTATAAAAAGATTTGCGGCTATTGCAGATTCGCGGTGTATTAAGCGCCCGATGAGGGTTATATCCGTGCTGACAGGCGCATTGATAGCTGTGACGTCCATAACAGCGGGAGGAGTGTTTGCCGAAAACGCAGATATAATAACGGCGCCGTTACAAACAAAGTTACAGCAGGAAGAAGCAATGACTGAAATTACGGATAAGGAGCCGCATAATGATTCGGCGGAGCTTATGTATTCCGACAATAATAAAGAGCTGACAGGCATAGAGGATATACCGGAGTATAGGACGGGTAATGAAGCTGAAACGCTGCCGGAGCCGGAGCTTTACAAAACAGCAGAAGGTGAAACGAAAAAGCCGATTAAGGAAGCTTCGGAGCATGAGGGAAAGGATAAGACCGTACGTTCGGAAAGCAAGACCGATAATGGCATTGGCGAAGCACCGGAACGCATTCCGGAGGAATATGAGCTTGAAGGCGGTTCAACGGAAACGGATAAGGAGCTTCCGAATGAAAAAGCAAAGGATAACGCGGAAGACAGCGCGGAAGCCGGGCGCAATGAGGAAAAAAGTGCCTCGGTGGAAATCGGCGCGGAGCGTTCGGAAGTACACGAAGCTTTGGGAAAGCCGGAGTCGGTTACGTATGAGGGAGTAAAGGAAACCTATAATATGAACGACGGCTCTAAGGTTATTCTGCATTATGAGGAAGAAAGGGTATACAGAGGATACAGGGTAGTGGATTGAGTTTGGAAAAAGATAAGCGGAGCATCTTGCCGCCTTCAGCGACTTGAAGTATAAACATACGTCGGCGTCGCTTCTGACGGCAATCTGCTTGCTTCTCTTTTCCCAAACGGAAAAGGAATAAAGATAAGCGGCGCATCTTGCCGCCTTCAGCGACTTGAAGTATAAACATACGTCGGCGTCGCTTCTGACGGCAATCTGCTTGCTTCTCTTTTCCCAAACGGAAAAGGAATAAAGATAAGCGGCGCATCTTGCCGTCATTCGGTGCTTGAAGTACATAAAGTACGACTGCGCCCCTCATAACGGCAATCTGCTTGCTTCTCTTTTCCCAAACGCATTGATGAAAGGAGTTTAGATTATAAAAATGAAAAGAATAATATCTTTATTTACAGCGGCGGCTTTTCTTGCCGCACCGTTGGCGGCGGGCGCGGAGAAGGACGGTTTAATAACGGTGTCAGAGTGGGCATACCCATCAGTAAGTGCATTTTGTGACACGGGATTAATGCCTGAAAGCTTGGGAGAAATTAATGACTACACTGAGCCGATAACACGCGGTCAGTACTGTGAGCTGATATATTCGGTAGTGAAGCAGAGCAAAAAAATTACCGGGGTAACGGAAAAGCAGTTTACAGATTCGGACAGTGAAGCAGTAAACTCGCTTGCGGCGGTGAAAATTGTGAACGGAATCGGTGACGGAAGCTTTGGAGCCGAGCAGCCTTTGACGCGTGAGGCTGCCGCCGCGATTGCCTGCCGCGCGATGGAATACTGCAATGACGGTAAAATAGCTTCGGAAATAAAGGAGCTGTATGCGGATGATGAGGATTTTTCCGATTGGTCGAGAGAGGCGATATACGCTTTGAAAAACATCGGCATAATGAACGGAACGGATTTGGGATTTGACCCGGCGGGAACTTATACGGTTGAGCAGGCTGTAACGACAATGTTTAGAGTGTATAAAAAGCTTCCGTCATTCAATCCGAGATTTTATGACGGAGTAACAGGTTCGGAGGACGGCGAAAGGCTGTACGAGATACTTACATATTCAAACGGCTATAAGGAGGTTCAGCAGGGGGACAAGCTCGGAATTGCTGACAGCGAAAACAATATCCTTATGAGCTTCGGCACTGATGTTTACCGCGAGCTGGACTGTGTCACAAGAAACGGTATTACACTTGTATTTGCAACTCCGCATAAAACGGGAAAAATATATGCTTACAAGCTTGAAACCAAGGAAGTGCTTTTTACACTTGAATGTGAAAAAATCAGCAGTTTAAATTCGGAGTATATTGTAGTGAAATCTCAGAATACCGGTGATGGAGATAATGATTGCTTGTACGGAGTATATGACTACAGCGGAAACATAATTCTCCCGATTGAGTACAGCTATGAGGCTATTAAGGAAAAGGGATATGCAGCGGGCGGAACGACCGGTTTTGTTATAGGGACTAAAGGATCTCCTGTTGTAATAAAGGGACACTTTTCGGAGGTCAAGGACTCTTTGGATAAGCAAGGCAGCGCGGGCGGCTCAGGAATCTCGGCAAAGATAGATGAAAACGGAGAGGTGAAGGATATTCACAAAGTAAGCTCCGGCAGCAGTACGGATACCTCGAAAAATAAGCAAACTCGGTCAAGCTTGCTTATCGGCGGAGGACGTCGGCAGATTGTTCAATTTTGAAGTAAAATCAGAGATTTTGAACGGAAAGCTGACGAGTGTGATTCTTACGGGAACGGATAAATCGGTAATTGAGTAACAAACAAGCATGAACCGCCCGCTTGACGGGTGGTTCATGCTTGGGTTATATTTTATGCTTATTATAATTCTGCGTAGCCTTGAGCCTTTCTATGGCTCTTGCAAGCGCCGCCGCGCTTTGGTGATATTCCTGAGAGCTTTGCTTCTGACGCAGGCGCTCCTCCGCTCGGCGTTTTGCCTCCTCCGCGCGCAGTATATCCACGTCCTCAGGCCGCTCCGCTGTGTCTACCAGAACGGTTATTGCTCCGTTCTTAACGTGCGCGAAGCCCTGACCGACTACGGCAGTCAGCTTTTCGCCGTCCGGCTTGGTTATATACAGCTCGCCCATGACAATCGCTATCGCTACTGTTTCGTGGTTCGCCATGAATGCTTTCTGCCCCGATGGTTCCGGCACTACAAGATAGGTGCAGTCACCCTCGTAAAATATCTTGTCGCTCGCAATTACTTTTACCGGGAAGGTTTTCATAATCATTCTCCCCTCGCTTACATAGTTTTTGCTTTTTCGATAACATCGTCAATCGTTCCGACATTAAAGAAAGCAGCCTCCGGATATTCGTCCATTTCACCGCTGCAAATCATCTTAAAACCGCGTATCGTTTCCTTGAGCGGAACATACTTTCCCTTGATGCCTGTAAAGGTTTCCGCCACGAAGAATGGCTGCGACAGGAATCGCTGAAGCTTTCTTGCTCGGAATACGACAAGCTTATCATCATCGGAAAGCTCCTCCATACCGAGTATAGCGATAATATCCTGAAGCTCCTTGTACTTCTGCAAAATCTCCTGAACGCGTCTTGCAACAGTATAATGCTCCTCGCCGACAATATCCGGCTCCAGAATACGTGAGCTGGATTCAAGCGGGTCAACCGCCGGATAGATTCCCTGTTCAACAATCTTTCTTGAGAGAACGGTTGTGGCGTCAAGGTGGGCAAAGGTTGTTGCCGGCGCCGGGTCTGTAAGGTCGTCTGCCGGAACATAAACCGCCTGAACCGAGGTTACGGATCCGTTCTTTGTCGAGGCTATTCTTTCCTGAAGCTCACCCATTTCGGTTGCCAGCGTAGGCTGGTAGCCTACCGCTGACGGCATACGTCCCAAAAGCGCGGAAACCTCCGAGCCTGCCTGTGTAAATCTGTATATGTTGTCGATAAAGAGAAGTACATCCTGGTTCTTTACATCTCTGAAATACTCAGCCATTGTTAACCCCGTTTCCGGTACACGCATACGCGCACCGGGCGGTTCATTCATCTGTCCGAATACTAATGCCGTCTTGCTGATAACTCCGGATTCCGTCATTTCTCTCCATAAATCGTTGCCCTCACGCGAACGTTCTCCTACTCCGGTAAAGATGGAGTATCCGCCGTGTTCGGTTGCGATGTTTGTGATAAGCTCCTGAATAAGTACGGTTTTGCCGACGCCTGCGCCGCCGAATAAACCGATTTTGCCGCCCTTTGCGTACGGTGCGAGAAGGTCAATTACCTTGATTCCCGTTTCGAGTACTTCAACCGCCGGGCTTTGGTCCTCGAAGGAGGGAGGATCGCGGTGGATTTCCCAATGTTCGGCGTTATTAAGAGGCTCTCCTCCGTCAAGCACATCGCCGAATACATTGAAAAGCCTGCCGAGTGTTTTCTCGCCGACAGGCACGCTTATGCCTTTGCCGGTTGCCGTAACTTCCATGTCACGGCTCAAGCCTTCGCTGGAGGCGAGCATGATGCAACGGACAACTCCGTTGCCGATATGCTGTGCAACCTCCATAACGCGGCGCTTTCCGTCACAGACCACTTCAAGCGCGTCTTTGATGGCGGGAAGCTTTCCGCTTTCAAATTCTACGTCTATTACAGGTCCCATGACCTGGACTATTTTGCCATTCATTATTGATTTCTCCATTCTGACAATTATTTCTTTCTCTGTGCTCTTGCGCCGGCGCTGATTTCGGTAATTTCCTGAGTGATTGCAGCCTGACGCATTCTGTTGTACTCAATGGATAAATTGTTAAGCATTTCCTTTGCGCTGTCAGTTGCATTCTGCATAGCCATAACGCGCATGTTCTGCTCCGAGCAGTAGGATTCTATCAGCGCGCCGTAAATAAACCCGGTTACACAGCTCGGAACCAGACTTGTCACCATTGCTTCCGGAGAAGGAAGCATGGGGATGTCATCCAGATGAATATCAATATTCGTTCTGCGGCGCATATATGATTCCGGAACGATAGGAAGCAGCTGCCTTATTTCCGGCTCTGCCGTGTTTTTATCCATTCGGGTGTAGAGAATGTATATATCGTCAAGCTCCTTGTTTATATATTTGCCGATAAGAAATTCCGAAATCCTCCGCGCTCTGCCCAGCGAGGGATTCTGCGCAGTGTACATGAAATGCTCATCAACGCTGTAGCCGTGCTTCTCGAAATGGCGCATACCAACCTGACCGACAACATATAGGCTGCTTTCGCCTTTGTTTGCGTCGAGCATTTCGGTAGCAAGCTTAATAATGTTGTGGTTATACGCCCCGGCAAGACCTTTGTCCGCAGTAACAACTATGAAGCCTGTTCGCCTTTGTGTCAGGTCATGCTCCGGTCTTGCGTCAAAGAACGGATGCTTTATTTCCGGGAAGTGCTTCATTATATATGCTATCGCGGACTGCATGGTATAGAAATACGGCTCTGTCTTTTCAAGAGCTGCCTTTGCCTTGCGAAGCTTATTGGTGGAAATCATGTACATTGCGTTCGTGATTTTCATTGTGTCCTTGATGGAGCTTATTCTTTCCTTGATTTCTCTTGTATTTGCCATATCAGCACCTGCTCTTGTATTCGTTCGCTGCCGCTGTAATCTTATCGGTAAGCTCGTCAGTGAGAAGCTTTGTGCTGTTAAGCTCCTCGAAGATTTCGGGATTGGTATTTTCGAGGGAGCTGAGCAAATCTGTTTTAAAGCTGCTGATTTTCTCAGGCGGAATATCATCAAATATGCCTGCCGAGGCAAGGCTCAGAATAATTACCTGCTGAGCCATGCTTAACGGATTGTTAAGCGGCTGTTTCAGAAGCTCCATAAGTGCCTTGCCGTGGCGCAGCTGCTTTTTTGTGCCTTCGTCGAGGTCTGAAGCAAACTGGGTAAATACCTCCATTTCGCGGTACTGGGCAAGGTCAATTCTGATTGAACCCGAAGCCTTTTTCATTGCTTTTGTCTGCGCCGCTCCGCCTACTCTCGATACTGAAAGACCGACATTGACTGCCGGACGCATACCGGAGAAGAACAGGCTGCTTTCAAGGAATATCTGACCGTCCGTAATCGAGATAACATTGGTCGGTATATATGCCGAAATATCTCCGGACTGTGTTTCAATAATCGGCAGCGCGGTAATTGAACCGCCGCCAAGCTCCTCGCTGAGACGGCTTGAACGCTCAAGAAGTCTTGAGTGGAGATAGAATACATCGCCCGGATAAGCCTCACGTCCCGGTGAACGCTCCAAAAGCAGCGACAGCGCTCTATAGGCGACAGCGTGCTTTGAGAGGTCGTCATATACGATGAGTACATCCTTGCCCCGGTGCATGAAATATTCAGCGAGAGCAGTGCCCGAATACGGTGCGATATATTGCAGCGGAGCAGATTCGCTTGCGCCTGCCGTTACGATAATTGTATGAGCAAGCGCTCCCTGCCTCCTGAGGTTATTTGCAAGACTTACGACTGTAGAAGCCTTCTGACCGATTGCAACATAAACACAGATAACTCCGGTGCTGCGCTGATTGATAATAGTATCTGTTGCGATTGAGGTTTTGCCTGTCTGACGGTCGCCGATTATTAACTCACGCTGACCGCGTCCGATCGGGAACATTGAATCAACCGCAAGGATTCCCGTTTCCATAGGCGTGTTTACAGGCTGGCGTTCGGTTATGCCGGGCGCCTCTTGCTCGATTGGGAAGTAATCATCGGCTTCTATATCGCCCAAGCCGTCAATCGGCTCGCCCAGAGCGTTTACAACTCTGCCGAGAAATTTCTCGCCGACAGGTATTCCGGCTCTGCGCTTTGTGCGCTTAACCTTTGAACCCTCGCTTATGCCTTTGTCCTTACCGAAGATGATTACGCCTATGCTGTCTTTTCTTATGTCCTGAACCATGCCCTTTGTGCCGTCGTCAAATACAACTATTTCACCGTACATTGCATGGTCAATCCCGTATACATTTGCGATACCGTCACCGACATAAATTACGGTTCCGACCTCGCTGTCGTTTTTTACTAATTCGTAGTCGCGGATTTCTTTTTTGAGAATAGCGACTACCTGTTCTGAACTTATTGAACTCAAATTAAAACCCTCCAATTACACGCTGTTTGCAAGCTTATGCTTAAGCCCTTCAAGGCTGCTTCTGAGAGAACGGTCAAACTCTATCCCTCCCGCAGTGAGGATAAAGCCGCCGATAAGACTTTTATCGAAGCTTATTTCAATATGCGCGTCAGTGCCGTGAAACCTTTTGCATATAAAGGCTTTGAGCCTTTGAAGCTGCTGCTCTCCGGGAGCTTCCACGCATACGAGAGATGCAGGGATAATTCCCCGCTGTTTGCTGCTGTATTCATAGTAAGCGCGTATAATGCCCGGCAGCTCATTGCTGTGCGAATGGTCGCACAAATATTTAATGAAGCTTCTTGTGCCGGAGGGGAATACAGCGTCAATTACGCGGTGCTTTTCTGCGCGGCTTACGGCGGGATTTGCCATAACGGCGCTGAGCTCCGGATTTTCCTTGATGATTTCTTCGGTGTCGGAAATATCGCTTCCGGGGATTTCAAGTTCATAAAGCGCTTTTGCATAATTATTTGCTGTCATCGCTCTCACCTGTTTCCTCTAAAAAGCTGTCGTATAATGAGCTGTTTAATTCTGCGCTGCTGCTTTGTTCAAGCAGCTTTCTTGCTGCTTCTGCGGCAAGCTCTGTAATATGTCCCTGTGCGCCTGCAAGAGCCCGATCGACTGTCTGACGGGCGTCCTCATTAGCTTGAGAAACAATTCTTTCGGCACGTGAGTTTGCGTCCGAGACAATCCTGTCATATTCGCCTCTTGCGCGCTCCTTTGCGTCGGAAAGCATATTTGCCGCTTCATCTTTGACGGACTCAATTTGCTTTCTGTGCTCCGTAAGCATTTTTTCCGCCTGCTCTCTGGATTCCTTAGCCTGCGAGAGATCATCGTTAATCATCTTGTTTCGCTTTTCGATAACGTTCATTATCGGCTTGAAGAGAAAAATTTTCATCAATACCGTAAGTACAAGCAGGTTAATGACTGTCCAGATTACACTTGAGGGGACGATTCGTAGCATTTCCATGCTTTATATCCCTCCCTTTATTATTTAAGAAGGATGATAAGTAATGCGATAACGAAGCCGTAAATAGCGGTTGCCTCTGCGAGAGCACAGCCCAAAAGAAGGTTCTTTGTAATTTCGCTGCCTGCCTCCGGCTGTCTTGCAACCGATTCAAGCGCCTTCGAGGTTGCGCTTCCTATTCCGAGACCGGCGCCGATACACGGTACTGCTACTGCAATTGCTGCTGCTACATAAACTAATGTTTCCATGATAAATTTCTCCTTAAAAAATAAATATTTATTCACGCACAAGGTGCGGAATTAACTGTTTTATTCAACCGCTTCTTTTAAATAAAGAGCGGTCAGAAATGTAAATACATACGCCTGAATGCAGCCGTCAAAAAAATCGAAGTAAAGGCTTGCAATCGGCGGTGCAAATACCGGAACAACTGCCTCCAACAGCTTCATAATAACAAAAGCGCCGAGAACGTTTCCGAAAAGACGCATACAAAGCGACAGCGGCTTGATACCAAGCTCAAGAATGTTAATCGGTGCAACGACCGGAACAGGCTCGATAAAGCTTTTAAAGTAACCTTTTGCGCCTCTTGCCCTCCAGCATGCAATCTGAACAAGCACGATTGTGAATACAGAAAGCACTCCGGGGAGGGTAATATCCTTTGTAGGCGGCTTTACTCCGAAGATACCGAACAGGTTCGCAATGCCTATAAAAAGGATTATTGTTATAAGATAAGGAATGTAACGCTTTCCCTTCTCTCCTACAATGCCATAGAAGAAATTGTAGAAGAACATGAATGCCGACTCAAGGAGCAGCTGTCTTTTTGAACAGTCCTTGATTTTCAGGCTGCGAGTCAGAAGGATGGAGCCGATAACCATAACAGCCATTATAATCCATGTAACGACAACGGTTTCGGTAATCTCGATACCGCCGAAAACAGGAATTGTAAAGGCAGTTTTAACGGCAAGCGCTTCTTTTATTTCAGCTACAAGCTTTTCCAATTATGTTACCTCCTTTTTTGTAAAATTCTAAAAATGGGTACAAAAAGACCGTACATAACTTACGGCTGTACGTCATTGTACGGTCTTTATTTATTGTCATAATTATATCACCTTGACTAAAAAGTGTCAAGAATAATTTTATACAAAAAAGCGATTGATTTTGACACTTTTATGGAGAATTATATAATAATGGTAGCTTCTAAAATGTATAACCGTATCTCCCTGCTTTTTATAAAATAAAAGCTCCGTTTTCATATGAAAACGGAGCTGAAATGACTCGTGAGGGAATCGAACCCTCGTTGCCGGCGTGAGAGGCCGGAGTCTTAACCGCTTGACCAACGAGCCATACAACATTAACTATTATAGCAGATAATTCTTCATTTGTCAATAGCTTTTTCGAAAAAAAATAAAAAAAAATTTCAAAGAAAAATAAAAAAAGACTTGACAATTACCCCAGTTATAGGTTATAATATTTAGTGTTGTATGAGTGGCAAGCTTGTACCGATCAAATTCCATCCAAGTCCGTTTTAGAATTGACTTGCCGGAGGGAGGGAAACAGAATGTCAGAAGTAAGAGTAAAAGAGAATGAAAGCTTAGACAGCGCTCTCAGAAGATTTAAGCGTCAGTGTGCTAAATCAGGCGTTATGGCAGAGGTCAGAAAGCGTGAGCATTATGAGAAGCCGAGCGTAAAGCGCAAGAAGAAGTCGGAAGCGGCAAGAAAGAGAAAGTATTAATTTTGCTTTATATAAAAGGAGATGACTTTGAATGGCAGATATCTTAAAGGACAAGCTTAAAGAGGATTTAAAGTCAGCTATGAAGGACAAGGATACTGTCCGTAAAAATGTAGTACAGATGATCAGATCCGGTGTACTGCAGGTTGAAAAAGATAATAAGGTAACTCTTGATGATGACGGTATACTTGATGTCATTGCAAAGCAGCTTAAACAGCGCAGAGATTCCCTTCCGGAATATGAAAAGAGTGGCCGGGATGATTTAATCGCCCAGTTAAAACGTGAAATGGAACTTTTGATGGAGTACTTACCTGCACAGCTCAGCCATGAAGAGCTTGAGGCAATCGTAAAGAATGCTATCGAGAAAACAGGCGCAGCGTCCGTAAAGGATATGGGTAAGGTTATGGCAGCCGTTATGCCTGAAACAAAGGGCAGGGCAGACGGTAAGGAAATTAACAGCATAGCAAGAGCTTTGCTTGGATAATTTCATAAATTTAGTTTAATAGAGAATGTATCGTTTTTCGGTACATTCTATATGCTGGTATAGCTCAGTTGGTAGAGCAGCTCATTCGTAATGAGCAGGCCGCGGGTTCGAGTCCCTTTACCAGCTCCATGTGAAAAAGGCTTGGTTATGTAAATAATCAAGTCTTTTCTTTTGCGCTGCGAAACACTGATTTTTGTATTATTTTACCCATAAAATGGATTGACATTATACATCGTAAATGGTATAATTATAATTTAACATAAACATACGATGTTTATAGGGGAATAAATATAAGCGGGGTGGAAAATGAAAGCAACATTTAAAATTGTGGTGTGTGATGACAACGAAAACTTTACAAAAATTCTAAACAATAAAATAGCCGATATTTTATCAAGAAATAATATTGCTCATAATATTGTTGAATTATGTGATGGTCTGGAGCTTTTGGATTACTGTAGAAAGAATGTTGCCGACATTGTCTTTTTGGATATAGATATGCCCAATATGACAGGATTTGAAGCAATTAAAAAGTTACAGGAGTATCAACCTGAAATCACGATAGTATTTGTGACTGATCATATGGAATTGGCATATCAGGCATATGATTATCACCCGTATCAATTTATAAGCAAACAGGATTTAGTAAAACTGGATTTCATTGTACCAAGATTAATAAGAAAAATCGTTTACAGTAAACAAAATGATGAGGTTGTCCATATCCGATTGGATAATAACATTATGGAGATACGAGTAACAGAGGTTATGTATTTCAAGAGCAAACGGAATTATGTGTTGGCATTTTGTGCCGACGGAACTTACTATGAAATACACGCTAATTTGAAATCTATATATAAGCAGGTTTGTGATAAAGGTTTCATTCGTGCACAAAGATCATATGTTGTAAATTGCAGATTTATATTTGACTTCAGCGCGTCGAAGATTATTTTAAACGACAACACTGAAATTACAGTTACACGCGATGCGGATATGCGGAAAGAAGCTCAAAAAGTATACGGAAAGTTTAAGAGGGAATTGAGATGGTAAACTTATTTGAAATAAGCGTCAATATATTTGAGGAAATTATTATTACATTGTTTTTATCTTTATATTTCGGTTTTAAATATAGCAATTGGAAAAAATATATTGGATTCTGTTTGACTGTGTTAATTTCTGCTGTAATAAACACAATTTTTACCTCATTAACCGTATATGAGGGAATTTTCGGATTGACATACATTGTAATATATTTTATATATTCCGCAGCGTGTTTAAAAGGAGATGTATACATAAAGCTTTTTGTATCGGGATTTATAAATTGCGTTGTATATTTTATAGCGTTGCTTTCAATTTTGATGACAAGCATATTATGGGGTACAAGCAGCGGTCAATATTTAGCTATGGGGCAGGCAAGAATAAGCGGAGTGATATTCAGCAAAGTCCTTCTTGTTGCCGTATGTGTAATATTATTAAAATTTAAGTTTAATAATAATATATTAAAGCGTGGTAATATCATTATTCTTATTACAATGCCAATAATAACGATGCTTTCAATGATAGGAATAATGCAGGCTTTCTTACACAGCAACGAATTGAAATATGATTTGCTTCTCGCTGCTGTGAGCGTTATGCTCACAAATATTTTGATGTACTATGTCTTTATTAAAATAAATAATGATGTTGAACGTGAAACTGAAATAAGAGCGCTAAAGCAAAAATACGAAAATGATAAAAAATATATTTATGATGTAGAGAAACTATATTCTAAAACCTGCGGTATACGCCATGACATAATACACCACTTTGACGTCATATCGGGTTTACTTGGCGACGGTACCGACAAGGTAAGAGAATATATTCGGTCTGTGACAAAAAATCAGATTGATATGTCAAAAAGTCTTATACGAACAGGAAATGAATATTTCGATGCTATTGCAAATATAAAACTTGCCGTTTGTGAGCAATTGGATATAAAAGTTCAAATACGAGTTAAGAATCATTCTTTGGATAAGTTAAGACCCGATGAAATAGGAATTATATTCGGCAATTTATTTGATAATGCTATAGAAGCGGCAAAGCACACACAAGATAAGAGAATTGAGCTGTATGTTCAGTCTCAGGAAGAACGCTGTTCAATTCAAATGATTAACTCAATCAAAGAGTCGGTTATCGGTAACAATCGGAGCTTGACGACAACAAAAGAAGACAAAAAATATCACGGATATGGTATAAAAAACATAAAGCGTATTGTAAAAAGATATGATGGTATAATAAATTTTTTTGAAGAAGATAATTATTTTGGATGCGATATTCT